>JAFATZ010000234.1 GCA_019243675.1 Ktedonobacteraceae bacterium
CGCTACTCAAGTCAGAGCACTCTTTGTCTATAGCTCAGATGAAAAGATATATAGACGATCTTGCGGATGCAATTGATGCCATACATGCACATCCACAACAGATTGTCCATCGCGACATCAAGCCATCCAATCTACTTATTCATCAGGATGACGGGCGGCTAATGGTGGCGGACTTTGGCATTGCACGCGCCATGCAACAGGAGAAAGCGCTTACACAACGAGGAACCTCCTTAGGAACTGAGCATTATATCGCACCAGAACAGGAGAAAGGCAAAGCCGAGCCAGCTAGCGATATCTATTCTATGGGAGTAGTAGCCTATCAGATGTTCACCGGGCTACTGCCTTTCCAGGCAGTAGTCAAGAGTCATGGTGCTGAATTGCCACCTCCAAGTACACTTAATAGCCATCTTCCCCGTGCGGTTGACGCGGTTATCCTACGGGCGATGGAGATCGACCCTGTTAAGCGCCACAGTTCAGCGCGTGCATTTGCCGATGCACTTGGCGTAGCTCTAGCAACGGAGGAGCAGCCTGCACCTGCGGTGGCAGACACCATAGTTGCTAGTAGCAATGCTAATGTCATCGTGCGTACTCTTGTGCCAGAAAACCCATGCGGTAAGTGCGGACGAGAGAACAGAAGTGGCTCGCACTTCTGTCGTTCCTGCGGTCACAACCTCGAAGATACATCGCCGTTGCTGATGGAGGTATGCCAGGTCGGCTATAACAGTGACATCGGAAGACACACATCAGAGAACGAAGATATGCTGCTGATCATACAGGGCTTGTGTACTACGCTCACTCCCCCACCGCGCCCTTTCAGCTTGCTTGCGGTCGCTGACGGATTGCGTGGTCGGCAAGGAAAGTCAGCGGGCGGACACGATGCAAGTCGACTGGCAGTAGAAACAATTTCTGATGCTATCGTACCACTGCTGACCCTGCCAACCCATACTCCTTCACCACCGATGGTGGCGAAGAATGCTCAGGGCATTGGCGGGCAACCGAGCCGATCTCTGAGTGTAGTGCCACGACCTGATACAGTACTGCAGCAGTGGATACGAGATGCAGTTCAACAGGCTAATCGGGTCATTTATCACTGTAACGCCGATTATGACACCGCTATGTCGAGTACCTTGACGACGGCACTGATCTACAAACGTCGCTTGTATATGGCAAGTGTCGGTGATAGCCGTATCTACCACTACAATGCCAGCCAGGGACTGCACTGTCTCAACAGCCACCAGATGCCGGTGATCACAGATCAGTCGCCAAAAGCTGACGAGCTAGCACAAATTGCTCAACAAGACCAACAACGTATTCACTATCTTGGACAAGCTTACCATGTGCCTATAGAGACACTAGAACAAGAAGTTGCGCCAGATGATCTTATTTTGCTGTGTACCAATGGACTGTGGCAGACAGTCAAAGAAGAGTTCATAAAAGAAACTTTGGCACGTGGTGGTGATCCACAAGCGTTGGCACATCAACTGATCGAAATGGCTAACACGGCTGGGGGCCAGAGAAATGTGAGCGTTACCATAGCATGCGTGCAGTGAGGGACGTGCTCAATAGGTTTTAATTTCCTTTTGATCTTGACTTTTACGCGTTCAGCAGGTATAATTGATAAAATTTGGGAGATATTCCCATACTAATTTGTACAAACGAAAAGGTGCTCTATTGCTATGTCTTCCAACATCTGGTTGCAGGTGATACACGTCATACGACAACAAATGTGCCATCTCGCCCATCTCGTACATGGATCAGATGTTTCCTTTAGGAAGAGTGTTTCTTCCTCATCCTTTTAAAACAAGGGTGAGGAATTTTTTTGTCACGTGGGAGGATGTATGACTCAGGTTACACTCGAAACTCACAACAAAATCGCTGCTATCACGAGCGATTTCAAAGGGAAAGATATTATTTCTCTTGACCAGTTTTCTGCCGAGGACCTACAAACTCTCTTCGCCGTAACTGGCAAGATGAAACAACTTGTGCTCAATCATGAGTCCTCACAGTTGCTTGCTGGTTATATGGTATCGCTGCTCTTTTTTGAACCATCGAGCAGAACATTCGGTTCATTCGCCTCCGCTGTCAAGCGTTTGGGTGGGCAGACTCTCGACATTCAAAATCCAGAGATTGTCACCTCTACATCCAAAGGCGAGTCGTTTGAAGACACTATTCGCGTTTTTGAAGCATACTCCGATGTCATTGTACTGCGTCATCGTACATCTGGCGCGGCAAAGCAAGCGGCTAAGGCCGCCCAGTTTGTTCCTGTTATTAATGCAGGTGATGGCACCAATGAGCATCCCACACAAACACTGCTTGATCTCTATACGCTCTATGAACAATTTGGCCGACTCGATTCTCTTAACGGCTTGCTCGTGGGCGATGCATACAATAGTCGCACCATCCACTCACTCATTCGCGGCCTCTCGCTCTTCCCGAACAACACGCTCTATCTCCTTTCGCCTGTGCAGTTGCGTCTCACGAGAGGCGACTTTGCGCGTCTGAGCACACAGGGAGTAAAGTTGATCGAGATAAGCAGCGAGAAAGACATCCCACGCGAATGCCATTTCTGGTACTGGACGCGTGTGCAGCAAGAGCGTTTTGCCTCACCGGACGAGTACCACAGCGCAGTGCAGAACTCGCTTATCGTTACACCGCACCTGCTGCACGACTACGCAAAGCAGGACATGATTTTGATGGATCCTCTCCCTAGAGTAGGCACGATAGACCCAGCAGTCGATGGCGATGAGCGAGCGGTATATCTGAAGTCACAAATCAGAAACGGCCTTTATACGCGTATGGCTTTACTAGCGCTTATTCTTGGAAAAGTGTAATAAGCCGAAAGGATAAACATGCAGCTTACGTCTCTAAACGATCCCGTTAGCAGGGATCGTTTCTCCTGTCATGTGCTCATGCAGGACGAGTGCAGGTCTGGCTCACTCGTCCTGGAGGACGGCACAGTGTTTGAGGGCACTTCGTTCGGCTCTATAAGCGAATGCGCTGGCGAAGTTGTCTTCAGCACTGGCATGGTCGGTTACCCAGAAGCGCTCACCGATGCTTCGTTCTGCGGCCAAATTCTCGCTATGACCTATCCTCTGCTGGGTAACTATGGCGTACCCGCACAAGCTTTGTGGGAGAGCGACAAGATTCACGTCGCTGGTCTGATCGTCTCTGACTATATAAGCACACCTTCACACGCCCAGAGCATGATGAATCTTGGTACCTGGCTACAACAGGAAAAAATTCCTGCGTTACAGGTCAAAGATACACGCCTGCTCACGAGGCACATCCGCACCCACGGTTCGATGCTAGGCAAGATCGTACTCGACAGCGATATTCCCTTCTATGACCCTAACGCTGATAACCTGGTTTCGCAGGTCTCTGCCAAACATATTACTAAGCAAGGCAGCGGCGATAGAACGATTGTACTCATCGACTGTGGTGCTAAGCACAACATTGTACAGCACCTACTAGCCCGCAACGTGCGTGTTATTACTGTGCCCTGGGACTACGATCTTTTCTTGAGTACTGACAACCTCACTTTCGACGGCATTCTCGTGTCCAATGGGCCAGGGGACCCAAAGATGGCTGACAAGACGATTCAAACGCTGCGCACGGCCCTTAGTCACAATATCCCTACGCTTGGGGTTTGCCTGGGCCATCAACTGCTCGCCCTTGCCGCCGGAGGCGACACGTATAAGCTCAAGTTTGGACATAGGAGCCAGAATCAGCCCTGTCTGCTGCAAGGGACAAAACGCTGCTATATAACAACGCAAAATCATGGCTTCGCTGTTGGGACGCTACCGCAGGACTTTCTACCCTGGTTTATCAATGCCAACGACGGCAGCAATGAGGGTATGCTGCACCGTCACTCCCCCTTCTTCTCTGTGCAGTTTCATCCAGAGGCCGCTCCTGGCCCCTTGGACACTGAATGGATCTTCGACTACTTTTTGCAAAGGATACGAGGTTAGCTGAGGTATGCTACGCAAAGTACTAGTACTGGGAGCTGGAGCTCTGAAGATTGGGCAGGCTGGAGAGTTTGACTATTCAGGTTCCCAGGCTCTTAAGGCTCTGCGAGAAGAAGGAGTCAGCACCGTTCTTGTCAATCCAAACATCGCGACCATTCAAACCTCAAAGTTGTTGGCCGACAAGGTCTACTTCTTGCCCATCACGCCCTTCTTTGTTGAAAAGATTATCGAGAAAGAACGTCCTGACGGCGTGTTACTTTCGTGCGGTGGCCAAACAGCGCTCAATTGCGGCATGGAGTTGTCTTCCACGGGTGTGCTGGAGAAATATGATGTGCAGGTGGTGGGTACTCCCATTACGGCTATTGTGCTCACCGAGGACCGACAACAGTTTGCGCAGCATCTACACGCCATAGACATTCCTACCCCGCGTAGTCAGAGCGCGGCAACGCTTGAGCAGGCACTTGCTATCAGCGCACAGATTGGCTTTCCAGTGATGATACGCGCAGGTTTCGCTCTGGGGGGCCAGGGTTCGGGCATCGCCAGTACTATTGAAGAGCTAGAGCATATCGTCAGTGGGGCATTGGCCTTCGCTCCACAAGTACTAATTGAGCAATATCTGCACCACTATAAAGAAGTGGAGTACGAAGTAGTGCGCGACAGGTACGACAACTGCATCACCGTGTGCAATATGGAGAATATGGACCCATTGGGCATTCACACTGGCGAATCTGTGGTAGTGGCACCGAGCCAGACGCTTAGCAATGCCGAGTATCATACGTTACGCGCAGCCTCTATCAAGATCGTGCGCAGCCTGGGCATCGTTGGCGAGTGCAACGTCCAGTTTGCTCTCAACCCTAAAACTTCTGCCTATTACGTCATCGAAGTCAACGCTCGCCTCTCGCGCAGTTCGGCCCTGGCGAGCAAAGCTACGGGCTACCCCCTAGCTTATGTGGCGACGAAGCTGGGTCTTGGCTATGGTCTCACCGAGCTTACTAACGAGGTCACAGGTGTGACCCAGGCATGTTTTGAGCCAAGCTTGGATTATCTAGTAGTGAAGATACCACGCTGGGATCTGCAGAAGTTCAAAGGCGTGGATGAGACTATCGGCACTGGCATGAAGTCTGTCGGCGAGGTGATGGGCATTGGCCGCACCTTTGAGGAGGCGTATCAAAAAGCTATTCGCATGCTCGACCTAGACCTTGAGGGCGCGACCTCTGAGAAGGTCTTTCATCAAGACGAGAGCGTAACCGATACACTGCACAAGTATCTCTACACGCCTACGCCCAAGCGCATATTTGCTCTAGCCCTGGCCTTGCGCCACGGCATCTCCGTGCAGAAAATTGCCGATATTACAGGTATTGATCCCTGGTTTCTCTATAGAATCAAAAACATCCTGGACGCTGAACAAGCCCTGTATGACAGTCAAGATCTTTCTGCTGGCCGTCTACTCACACTAAAACAACTGGGCATAGCGGATAAACGCATTGGCGAGCTTACAGGTCACGCGGGGCTAGAGATACGAGCACTGCGCAAGCAACTAGGCATAACGCCTTGTGTGTTTCAAATTGATACCCTCGCCGCTGAGTTCCCTTCCGATACCAACTATCTCTACATGACCTACAACGGGCAGCACCATGACGTGACTCCGCTAGAAGATGAGGGAGTAGTTATTCTCGGCTCGGGTCCGTATCGCATTGGTTCATCAGTAGAGTTTGACTGGACATGCGTAAGCACCGTCGAAGCGTTGCGCAAGTATCACAAGCGCTCCATCGTCATTAACTGTAACCCAGAAACGGTTTCAACCGACTACGATACGTCGGACCGCCTGTACTTCGAGGAGTTGACCTTTGAGCGCATTGCCGACATCTGCGAGTTCGAGTCTCCTCACGGCGTGATTGTCTCGGTCGGCGGACAGACACCGAACAATCGGGCGAAAGCGCTGCAGCATTATGGCTTCCCTCTGCTGGGCACAAGCGCTACCAATATCGACCGCGCAGAGAATCGTAGCAGTTTCTCACAACTGCTGGACTCGCTGGGCATTCGTCAGCCGCAGTGGGACACCTTCGTGAGCATTGCCGATGTAACGCAGTTTGCCCAGCGCGTCGGGTATCCTGTGCTGGTACGCCCCTCCTACGTGCTTTCGGGCAGTGCCATGAACGTGTGCTACACCCAGGAGGAGCTAGTGCGCTACACCAAAGAGGCCGCCACGCTCTCGCCCGAGCATCCCGTCACTGTCACCAAGTTTTTCCAGAAGGTCAAGGAGATCGAGCTAGACGCAGTGGCGCAACGAGGCGAGATCAAAGCTTTTGTCATCGCAGAGCACATCGAGAATGCTGGCGTCCATTCCGGCGACGCTACTATCGTCCTACCACCTCAGGGTATCAATGCTGAGACACAGCAGCACATAGAAGATGCTGGCCGGGCAATTGCCACAGCTTTAGAGATCACTGGCCCGTTCAATATACAATTTCTCGCCAAAGACAATCAGGTGCATGTCATTGAACTCAACCTGAGAGCATCGCGCACTTTCCCCTTCATTTCCAAGGTTACTGGCATTAACTTTATAGAACTCTTTGTCGATACGCTTTTCGAGCAGGAAGTGCCACCTCGTCCTATGTCTGAGTTACACTTTGTAGCTGTCAAAGCCCCACAATTTTCCTTCTCGCGACTGTCGGGGGCCGATCCCATTCTTGGTGTAGAGATGGCCTCCACTGGCGAAGTGGCCTGCTTTGGCGAAGATGTGGAAGAGGCGTATCTCAAGGCCATTCTTGCTACAGGTGGTTGTGTGCCCAGCAAGGGCGTCTTCATCAGCCTGGGTGGCCAGGATAAGAAGATTGATTTTCTAGAGAGCGCTAAACTACTGAGCAAGCTGGACATTCCGCTCTACGCCACGGCAAAAACGTGTGCCTTTTTACACACACATGGCATCGAGGCCACCATGCTCTACAAAATACACGAGCAGCGCTCCCCCAACGCTCTCACCTACTTTCG
>JAFATZ010000101.1 GCA_019243675.1 Ktedonobacteraceae bacterium
GCTTTTCAACTCGACAACAGACGTGTCAGGGACGTAATCGACAACGATAGTAGCAAAGTCAGGAAAACCAGAGCGAGGGCAGAGGCAAGTAAATTCTGGAATCTCCAGGTGGGTGATATAGTCTCGTTCTGGATGGGCATTAGGCCATGCTTCAAGTGTGTTCGTCTCAATCTCGTGCAATCCGTATGTGCCGGGTACGCGTACTTGCTCTTGCATCAAAACCTCCTTATGCTTAAACTTACCATGAATTGTCAAGCTTTGAGGGTCTCGATCTATCTAATAAGTAACAAGAGGAATGAGGTTTTTTTGGACGTGCTACTCGATTTGGATGCCCATCCCCATCAAAAGTTGGTTCTGACAATACCCCTCTTAGAGATCAGCATAAAAGGACGCGGATATCTGAGCAACCGCAATCGACGCAGCCTGGGCAAATTTTCTTCATAACTGTGATTTTACCCCCTGTGGTAGTACTTGTGAAGCAAAGATATGCTTCACAGGGTTGTTTTTCACTTTAAGATATGGTAAACTCTGTATAGAGTGGGATGCTGTGCCTCATAGATCGGAATCTGCAGTTCGCTGAAGCACTCCTTGTAGGATTGTGCTTTCCGAGGTGCAACGATATGAAAGATTTTGTTGAAGACGTTCTAGGTTCCCTTTTTTGCTTTGTTTGTATAGGTATTGCCTTCGCTATTATCTTGTTTTTCGGTTGGCTCCTCGGTTGGCTCTTCAACTGGCTCTCTATGCATTACCCCGTCTTTGACTGGGTCTTTGGAATTCTTGTAGGTTTATGGTTCTTGATTATGGTATTAGGTATGGCGGCGTATGGAATTCCTCGCCGTTAAAGGAAAGCTCGTAGGTTTCATGGTCACTAACTACTAAGAGGCAGAAGATCGGCTAGCCTGTCAGTGTGGTCTTATTGTAATCGCACTGACAGGACATATACGGCCTATTAGGCCCGCCGAAGAAAGAGACCACGTTAAGCTTTTCCAAGAAAGGAAATACCTATGTCAACCGTTCGCGAAGCAACTTACGAACTCCTACGGACCCTTGGTTTGACAACCGTTTTCGGCAATCCCGGATCGACCGAACAGACGTTTTTACAAGATTTTCCTTCCGACTTTACCTTTGTCCTTGGGCTACAAGAGGCCTCGGTTGTCGCCATGGCCGACGGTTATGCCCAGGCTACAGGCAAGCCCGCTCTGGTCCAGCTTCACACCGCTGCAGGCCTTGGCAATGCCATGGGTCAGGTCATGGAAGCGTGGTTCTCCAAGGCACCGTTGATTATCACAGCCGGCAATCAAACACGCGAATGGATTCTGCGTGAACCCTATCTCACCAACCTCGCTCCCGAGCTGTTGCCTCAGCCCTTTGTCAAATGGAGCTATGAGCCCAAGCGCTCAGAGGACATCCCGGCTGCGATCATGCGTGCCTACCTTACGGCTATTCATCCACCTGCTGGCCCGGTGTTCCTTTCCTTCCCCTTCGGAGACTTCAATGAGCAAGCAGGCAAACCAGTCTATGTTCGCCAGACGGTCCAACGCGTCGAGCCTGATGCCAATGCCTTACACAAGTGTGCTGACATCCTTTCTCAGAGCCATAATCCGATCCTGTTCATAGGGGCTGGCCTGGGTCGGAGCCCAGGCGGGTGGGATGCAGGCATCAAGCTGGCGGAAAAACTCCACGCTCCCGTCTGGGCGACTCCCTACTCAGAACGCGTCAGTTTTCCTGAAAGCCATGCTCAGTACCAGGGAATACTTCCAGCAGCCCTCAAGCCAGCAGGTGAACTCCTCAAAGGGCATGATGTCGCTTTAGTCGTTGGCGCTGCTGCCTTTCGCTTTTACCCCTATATCCCTGGTGAATTCCCCCCTCCAGAGACACGCATCCTGGTTGTTTCCGATGATCCACGAGAAATCGAGATCTCGCTGGAAGGGGACGGCCTTCTTGGCGATCCAGGGATTGCTTGCTCACGGTTAGCCGATGCCATCCAACGAGATACAGCTGACATCTCCTTCCCTGAGAAACCACGTCCGGCGCAGCCAGAAGCGACGACACCAATCACGCCCGACTTCCTGTACTCAACACTTGCACAGGTCAAGAGCGCAGATGCCATTCTCGTTGATGAATCTCCATCAGACGTCGGCATTTTGAAGGAGTACCTGTTGACGACCCTTCCCAAATCGTTCATCACCGAGCACAGTGGTTGCTTAGGGTTTGGCTTGCCCGCAGCAGCCGGGATCGCATTGGCGCAGGTGCATAGTGGAGAAAATCGGCGAGTCATCGCAGTGATAGGCGATGGTGCCTTTCAATACTCGATTCAAGCACTTTATACCATGGCCCAGCATCACTTGCCCGTGACGGTCATCGTCCCGCACAACGCCGAGTATGCCGTCCTGAAAGCGTTCGCTGAGTTGACCAACACGCCGAATGTGCCCGGCCTGGATCTGCCAGGTCTGGATATCATCTCGCAAGCCAGAGGCTTTGGGGTTGAGGCAGTGAGTGTAGCCGATCCTCATGAACTCAAACAGGTGCTTCAAGATGCGCTCACGAGGAAAGGCCCGATGGTTGTTGATGTGACAATCAGTCGGACGATCCCTCCGCTGGTCTAGTCGAGACACAGACGGAAGGTGATGCCTCACATTTACACCAGGCAGGCTCTGAATGAAGGTTGCTGTCACCAAGGGCAAAGTAGTGGACGTTTCACGCTCTCAGCCGCATTTTTCGAGCTTAACGTTGTAAATTTTGTCTGCGGGCCTAACAGGCCAATGATGAAGCCTATACTACGCCGCAACTATTGCTCAGAGAGGCCCATTACAGTGAGAAATAAAAATACCCGAACATTCAGCATT
The DNA here is from genome assembly GCA_019243675.1 of Ktedonobacteraceae bacterium. Lineage (GTDB taxonomy): Bacteria > Chloroflexota > Ktedonobacteria > Ktedonobacterales > Ktedonobacteraceae > JAFATZ01. The sequence goes on from JAFATZ010000101.1 coordinate 2,847, forward strand.
CGGGTATGTGATAAGCAGGGGTGACAGGAGTCGAACCTGCTGAAACTCGTTTTGGAGACGAGCGCCTGACCGTTTGGCACCACCCCTATGCACTGCACCATGATAATAGCAAAGTGAGAAGAGTTTGTCAATGTCATAGAGTTCTGCTATATACATGAGTATATAAATGCTCTCTGAGAGTGATACCCACTGGCCTAGCAACTTGGGTTCGTGATTGGAGAGGAAAGCGCGGGACTGATACGGGGGAACCATAAGAAGACGTACACGGTGCCCTATGAGGAAATCAACGATCCTCGGTTCCATTGGGCAGAAGACTATGAGATATAGCACGAGTAATAAACGGAGAGGGTGGGAGTCGAACCCACGGAGGCGGTTAACCTCAAGCATTTAGCAAACGCTCGCACTAGGCCACTATGCGACCTCTCCTCGAAGTGAAGTATAGCGCACCGTAGCACTGCTGTCAATAGCAATGCAAAAGTTGCCAATTGTGCCATCTCGTGTCCGTGAGGCGAATACGCCACATTGGTTGTAGTGGTGCGTGTGGACACAAGCCCACACGTACCATCTACACAAAGTTTATTTGGGGCGTAGACCCCGAATTTCACTTGTCATGTGGACAGGGGCGTTTTGCTCAGAAGCCGCAACCAGGGCTAGGACTTCTTGTATCCAAAACGGTTTGAGTAGTGGAATAGCCTGAGTTACCTGCATCAGATGTTGCACGGCGTACTGCTTGCTGTCTTCCTGAGCTGTCATAATGACGATAGTGGTCTGCGCATACAAGCGCCTCAATAGCCCGACAATTCGGGTACTCTCAAGCCGATTAGTATGAAGCGCAACAAAGGCCATATTAGGTGGTTCTGTCTGAAAACGAATGAGTGCTTGAGTCGCAGCTTCATAGTCCTTGAAAAGCATGACTTGGTGACCGACCTGTTGCAAGTAAATTGATAAGATGGCTCGTATTGTCCTCGATGGCTCAATCACGAGGATGCGCTTACCCATGTGTGTATCTCCCGCTCTGCTAAACCTCATACAATCAATAAGCATGAGGAGCTATGCTTCTCTGTCAAATAATGCAGTTTATCTTTTTGTCCCTCGGTCATAATGCGATGTTAATGCCTCTTTTGCTGCAATACGCTCTTGCTCTTGCTCGTATAACACTCTGGATACCTGTAAAAGTGACTGAGAAGGGTTGTGCATGCGACTCACCTTCCATTGCAATTCCAACCCGCTAGGCAAGAAGAGCTGATAGCGTTCCGTCCAGCCCCACCTGGGCAAGATTTCTTGTGAGATGGTTCCAGTGGGAAAAAACACAGTTGTATGGTCCACGCGGCATCCATGCTGCTGCAGCAGTGAAACCATTGCTGCATCTCCTAAAACTGCCTCGTCAACATGCTCTATTTTCTTCACTGATTGCAATCTCTCTGGTAAGTCCTTTATCATCACGCGGTTATCACCTTTCCTGTTCATTCTTAGTGCTCTCTGATCATGTAGATAGACGAAACTGTATATCTTTCGACAGCGTCTACATTGGCAGAGTAATCTGTACAAAAAAAAGTATGAAACTTACAGGCTCTCATTGCCGTGTTCCATCAGTATCAGTGTAACATTCGTCTGTAGCTGTAAATACGAAAGTTTGCAGAGATATATTTCGATTTCGCGGCAGAGGTGTAGACAATGGCGGAAATCTGTCTTATACTTGTGTTTAGACAAGGTGGAAGTTTCATCGCCATCAGTATGTTTGAATTCATTGTGAAAGGCAGGGACACAATGGCTGAATGCAAATGCTTTGGTACATACGGCCCCTATCGAGTGCGAGAGGATGGGTCACCGGAGGAGGCTGATGTGTTCTGTGATTTCATTTACCGCTTCGGAGTGGAGCGCTTTGGTATAGAATACGGTTTACTTCTACGAGGTAATGAATACACTAGAAGGCGGATAGAACAAATGCTACACGACAAATCTTTTCCAACGCAAGCAGGGCGACGATGGATCATAGCCAGATTGCTGCATATTCCCCCCGTGCTATTAGGACTTCAATCGCTTGATGATTTACTCACGTACCAAGGGCAAGCACAGACACTGCTGACGAGGGCACCTAGCGTTTCACAGCGTAGAAATATCGACCTGACGGAGTTTCAGGTGGCTTTAGGAGCCTATCTCAACTCGTGGCGTGCTTGTACGGTGGGAGATATTGTTGATGAGGTTATGGAACGCATCTATCACCTGCACGATAGAGTACTCTACGTCGATAAAGCGCAACGGCTGCGTATGATGGAAGTACTTTATGGCTATCATCTTTTATTAGCAACCATTGCACGAGACTATCGCTACTTTAGCACAGCAATTGTTCATATAAACAAAGCTCTCAAGTTGGCAAAACTGATTGAGAACAGGCAATTACATGCTCATGCTCTGTATAAACGCGGTTTTATCTTCTTTGATCGATGGGAAACGAGCACGAAACAAGATCACACCGACCTCAGGCGTGCTATCGGCAACTATGATGCAGCCTGGCAAGTAGGTGGTATCACAATTGCTCGTGGTCTATTGACAAGTAGCATCTCTCCCCATTTGGCAGGGGCAATTGCGCTAGAAGGGGGGCATGCTCATGCCCATGATATCCAGGAGGATGCTGAGAGGAAGAACGCTTTCAAGTGGATGGATTTGGGAGGAAAAGCGGTAGACACACATGAATTTGAAGGGGATATGCCGCTGGTAAGGCTGACTATACAAACGTATTACAATGATATGGGATCGGCGCTGGTAACTACTGGAGATGCTGACGAGGCACTCAGACAATTGCACTATGTTGACAGAGGCGTAGATACGCAAATCAGACGCCAACATGCCTATACTGATATCCAACTAGCAAGAGTCTATCTTGCCAAAAAGTACTATCCTATGGCAACAACTCTAGCTACCAACGCGTTGATGGCGGTGAGGGATGTCAATTCAGGCGTGAATATTGCTCGTATTACCCACCTCTATGAGGACCTCAAAGTGACTGGATACGACGAGGATAGAGAGGTGACGAAGCTTGGCATAGCGCTTATGACGGTGCAACGTCCCGATCTTTTCATGTAAAAGAAGGACTCTTGTGCAGGGGTTCAAAGAGTCTTGCAGGTTCTTTGAACTTCTGCTCAGCAGCGTTCCTCACCTTCTTTATCGAGAGCGGGGCGCAAGAAGGTGCAGAATGCCTGTGCTGCTAGGGAGAGCTGTTTGTCTGCACGTTGAATAAGGCTGAGATCGGGACGCAAGTCCAGGCCATCAATGGGGATAGTGACAAGATCTCCACCTGCCAGTTCTCGCTGTACTGTAAGTTTAGAGATGATGGCGGCACCCACGCCATTCATGACCATTTGCTTGATAGCTTCATTGTCTGCAAGTGTCAAGAGCGGACGAATGTGGATGTCATACTTGCTCAATGCCTGTTCAACCACCTCACGTATACCACTACCTTGCTCGCGCATAACCAACTCGCCATTGCCCAAGGCAGTTGGCGTGAGGCTGTTCAATCCGTTCCAGTGATGGCGAGGTGCCACAACGAGCACCAATTCATCATAAGAGAATACTTCCACTTTCAGCCCGGCTGGCAGCGTTGATGGATCTCCCTCAATCAGACCAATATCCAGCTTCCAATTAAGCGTTTGGTCAACAATATCTTGAGAATTGAGGATAGAGAGATAGAGTGCTACACGGGGGTAACGCTCACGGAAATGCGCTACGATTGGCGGCAGAAGATAGATTCCTATTGTGGTGTTGGCACCTAGGGTGACCTCGCCCTCCTCAACGTCATGCAGTGCCGCCAATGCCTCTTCCATCTCGCGTTCGAGGCTAAATATTTGGCGTGCATAGCCCTGTAGCAACCTACCAGCGTGTGTGATGGCAATACGCCGTCCTTGTCGCTCGATCAGTTCGAGGCCCACCTCATTCTCAAGGCTTTGAATAGTTTTAGTCACGGCTGGTTGACTGAGACGAAGTTCCTCGGCTGCACGTGTAATGTGCTCATGCTCTGCCACTTTTAAGAACACACGCAGGTTTTGCAGGTTCATGTTTCGCCTCCTTACCCCCCCAAAACTCTTGACCACGCAGTCCATTTTC
>JAFATZ010000112.1 GCA_019243675.1 Ktedonobacteraceae bacterium
ATGGTGTAGTTTTGTCCAGCCTTCCCGCCTTCCCTACAAAAAGCGGTGCTTGGCGGTCTCTCCGTCAAACACCACTCTGACTATCCTTCGTTACATCGGGAACTGAGGAAAATGACACATTGGATTGACTATCATGGTGACACAAAAAAGGGTCGGAAGTATTCTGCCAGTTGAATCCTCATGTATGCTGTAGTATTTGTAGAAAAGCCCGTTTTGTGTGGTTCTCCCCGTTGGAGATGAGAGGTCTGTGTGGCTTTTGGAAGGATGGGTGGGCGGCAATGCTGCTCACGGACAGCGCTAAGCGCAGCAGTTGTCCAAAAAAAGGCAGGCTGCTGTACCGCTCCCGTTTGGCAGGAGCGGTACCGTCGCCTCGTTTGCCCTGTGTTGGTCTCAGGCCACCTTGCCCAGCATGGTGGTAAGCAAGCCAGCATTGAGCGTTCTTGCTCGCTGTAAGGCCCGTGCATTGATGAGCAGGTAGATGAGCGTGTTGAGATTGCGCACCGAGTCCATGTTGCGCACCTTGGGCCGCTTCAAACCGAGAGCTTGCGCGTGGCTATTGCCGCGTTCGGTACTGGTCCGCTGACGATAGACGCCCTTGTAGAGCGGACCCTCTCGATGTAAGGTCACCCGCATCTGCCCGCCCAGTTCCCAATTGAGGTCCTTGACACAGCCTGTCCCTTTGACAAATTGAGCATGATCACAGGCAGCGTCCGTTGTGTGGGGAAAGAGCAAGGGACAGCGAAAGCGTTGGGCGCGATAGCCGTAGGTGTGGGAGAACTGGCAGGTGGGATGCATGCGCAGTCCTTTGGCACACAACGGCACGCCATCCGTGTCACGCCGACTCTCTGGGTGTCCATGCTCATTGAGCGGGATGGCGGCGATGCCCCCGCGAGAGGCGGTAGCTTGATAGCAGTACCAGGCATCAAAGGCGGCATCCGCAGCCAGGTGGGTAGGAAAGAAGCCCAGAGTTGCGACGGTTTGGACGTAGAGGGGGAAAAAGTAGGTAATATCACCTTGGTTAAAGGGTTGGGTATACTCGGCGAGGATGACATCGCCGTAGACGGGGTCAGTACAGCTGGCAATGCCCGAGCCGTAGCCGAACAAGCTTTCCTTTTTCTTCTTGACGGTGCCATCGGCTTGCTCTTGATTACTGCTCTTTTTGACCCCTAAGCGACAATCGGGGTCGCCTTTGGGGATGTGGGTGACATCAAAGGGACCTTGGACGTAGACGCGCGGATTGTTCTCGCGTACCCAGGCGTAAATATGCGTCACATCGAAGGAAACGACTTCGCCCAAGCCCGCAATTTCGTCGCGCAAGTCTTCCACCGTGCGCAGGAGCACCGTTTGCAGCACGCCGCGTGAGAGGGTGCGTTGCTGGTGGGTGAACCAACGAGCGGTAGGAACGGTGCGCTCAACATCGAAGCCGTAGGGCAGTTCGACATTGAGGACGGGACGAAAGCCCAGCTCAAGGACCAGCAGGGGATGCTCCACTAAGAAGCGGCGCAAGCGCGTGCAATACGTCAAGTTTTCTTCCAGCTTGAGCAGCAAAGCCTTGATATAGACCGCTTGTGGATGAGGGCGCTGACCCGGTTGAGAGGGATCAATGACTGGTTCGGGAACTACCGACCAGTCAAAGCTAGCAAAGAAGGCACGGTAGCGTTGCACCACGGGATCATGCTCGATCATGTGGGTCAGGGTTTGCTGGTCAAAGGTGCGCGAGTATGGTATCATAGCGATTAGCTCCTTGCAGCACAGGATGGAAAAGAGATGCAGTTCTACTGTGCTTGCAAGTCGGGCTACTGTCAAGTGCTTGGTCTCCTGACACCGCTTGCTTGTTAGGAATTAGTTCCGACCCTCCCGTGAGGAATTGAAACAGAGCAGTAGCACTCCATAAATATAAGTACTTGCGATTGGCTAAATGGCTGGGGCTGTCCGTGAGGAATTCCTGCTGATACGCCTTACAGGAAGGTCATCTCTTGAGGGAGGCTCGATTGATTGATGCCTCTCTTCCAGCATCCCTCCAGATTTTCGTTGCCTATAGACCAGTAATGACGTTTAGGCTTCATAAAGTGATAGACTAGAC
>JAFATZ010000148.1 GCA_019243675.1 Ktedonobacteraceae bacterium
GGCACAGCTTCGTGTACGGCACCAAGCAAAGTGATTAACGCCACATCCAGCAAACGTGCCTTCAAATCCCACAGCGCCGTATCAACAGCAGCAATCGCCATTGAGGCAATACCAGGACGACCAAGGTTGCGGATGGACTCGACCATCGCCAACCATATACCGGGCACTTGCATAGCATCGCGTCCTACCACTATCTGTGCCAGCATCTCTTTGATGAGCGTCGCGGTGGCTACATCAGCATAGGTGTAGCCAAGACCGCGTTTGCCGCCAGCAGTCACTTCGACAATGACAATGGTAGTCTTGTCCCAAGTGTAGGTGCCATCCGACTCGGGAAAATCGGTAGGGATGGTGTAGGCTGACACATCCAGACGCTCAATGGTCACGCCATTGTCACCAAATCGTGTGCTTGCCATCTCTACTCACCCTTGTCTTGGTGAGGCAGAATACCTGCGAACACGCTCTTCACGGACTGCTTGATGATACCAGCCTCATCTGGATCACCTTTCAGGAGTGCTGATGCAAACTCCTTGGCCTGCTCAAATGAGATGTGTGGTGGTATCGTGGCAACATCGCCAGAGGTATACGCCTCGAATAGTACGGGCCGATCTGCAGAAAGCGCCTCGTCCCATGCACGCCCAACATCCTCTGGCCTGTCTACGCGAATGCCCTTCCAGCCAATCAGATCAGCGAAGCGAGCATAAGGGAAATCAGGCAAGTCCTGCGTTGCCTCGAGTTTTGGATTGCCAGCTTCTATGCGCATTTCCCAGGTGACTTGGTTCAGGTCACGGTTGTTGAGCACCAAGAAGATCAGACGGGGATCGCTCCACTTTTTCCAATATTTCGCCACCGTCAGCATTTCATTAAGACCGTTCATCTGCATGGCACCATCACCCGTTAATGCGATTGGTATGCGGTCAGGATAGGCGAACTTAGCAGCGATAGCATACGGAACTGCGCCGCCCATCGTCGCTAGACTGCCAGAGAGCGAACCCATCATTCCCTGCCGCATCTTGATGATACGCCCATACCAGTTGGTTGCTGTGCCAGCATCACCGGTCAAAATGCAGTTCTCTGGCAAGCGCTTTGACAGTTCCCAGAAGACAAGCTCGGGATTGAGGGGATCGGCGCTTTGCATGCAGCGCTCTTCTACTAACTGCCACCAGCTTTTGTAGTCAGCTTCGATCTTTTCACGCCATGAGCGATCTGTCTTGCGCTGCAAAAGCGGTATCAGAGCACGGAGGGTCTCAGTACTATCACCAACCAAGTTGACTTCCATGGGATAACGTATGCTCAGCATTCTGCTATCGATGTCAATCTGCACACCGCGAGCTTGTCCCTCCTTGGGCAAAAACTCGGCATAGGGGAAACTGGAGCCAACCATGAGCAAGGTATCGCACTCCATCATCATATCATAGCTCGGTTTAGTGCCAAGTAGACCGATACACCCGGTCACCCAGGGAAGGTTATCGGGTAATACCTGTTTGCCAAGCAAGGCTTTGGCAGCACCAGCACCTAGTCGGTCTGCAACCTCAATGACTTCCTTGGTGGCATACTTTGCTCCTGCACCGACTAATATAGCGACCTTCTTGCCCGCGTTGAGAATATCGGCAGCACACTTAAGATCAGCCTCATGCGGTACAGCAGGAAGAGCCGCGTAGCCAATACCACTGTGGATTGTATTGTGTGCATGTGGCGGTTGCTCGACGGCCTTCATCTCTTGCACGTCTTTGGGGATGATAATGCAAGTCACAGAGCGTTCCGCTTTGGCAATACGTACTGCGCGGTCAACTAGGTGCCGTATCTGTACTGGGCTAGAAGCCATGTATACATACTCGCCCGCCACATCTTTGAACAAGGAGACCAAGTCAACCTCTTGTTGATAGTGGCCGCCAATGGCAGGACGGGCAGTTTGGCCCACAATCGCCACAACAGGTTGATGATCCATCTTGGCATCATACAAACCATTCAGCAGGTGAATTGCACCTGGTCCCGATGTAGCTAGACAGACACCAACTTCGTCCGTGAACTTGGCGTGCGCACAAGCCATGAAGGCCGCCATCTCCTCATGCCGTACCTGTACGAACTCGAACAAATCTTGATGGCGTTCAAGTCCTCCCAGGATGCCATTAATACCATCGCCGGGATACCCATAGATACGCTTAATACCCCACTGTGAGAGCCGTTTTAACAAAAAATCGCTTACTAAGTCACTCATCAGTTATTTAGCCTTTCTCTTTAGAATGCGTATCACTTTTTGTATGAATCACCAAGCACTACTTCAGTACTCTGCTCCTTGGCAAGAGCCTTTCAATCTTCGGTGATATGGCTGTGCATATAGTGGCAGAATACCCATGTACTGGTAGATGGGTATTCTTATAGCCATATTTGTATCGTATTACGATCTTATTATTACACGTTTTGAAGCGTAGGAACGATACTGAGCCGTGCCTATTATTTGTCTATCTCTTCTTCACCTCGCTCCTTGTTCTGGACGATATCACCACTTTGGAAGAGCACCTTTTTTGCTCCAGCACGCCATTTAGGAGTACGGCGCAGCAGAAACTCAAGGTCCATAGCGAAGTGCAAAAACTCCTCTTCCTGTGCATCCTCCATAATGCTCTTTGCCTCTGCATCTTGCTCAATAGAAATACGCTGCTGATACCAATTAATGGCCTCGCACTCTTCCTGCAAAGAAGCGATCATGCGGGCGAAAGTGCGTGTCTCCTGCGATAGCTCGGAGGCTGGCTCATGGTACTGATCAAATCCCATTAGGGTTTCCTTTCTCAACTATAAGCGTACAACACTATTTTGTGGTGGGTCCGTATGGGCTGTGTCCACGCGAGAACCCACCACAAAACTCATCAAATCTCGGCACTTGTGCCGTAAAATTGATAATCCTCGCGAAATCCTCCTTGTCCTTCACCGATGTGATTGTATTCTGCGACCAGTTCAATCGAGCGCAGATACTTCACCATCTTATAGCCAAGCTGGGTTTCCACCCGCAAACGCAGGGGTGCGCCATGTTCAAGAGGGAGTGGCTTACCATTCATTTCATAAGCAAGAATGGTCTGCGGATGCTTGGCTAGCTCCATATCAATCACCTCATAAAAAGGTTGCTCGCGTGCTTCCTCAGCTTTTGGATAGGACCGCTTGCCATGTTGATACGAGGTGAAGACCAGGTATTTTGCTTCAGGCAGTGGGCCGCAGAACTTCAATATCTCTCTCAAGGGAACTCCACCCCACTCAGCCACGCCAGACCAGCCTTGGATGCAGTTATGCTTAGTGATTTGCGTCTGCTTTGGCTGACTGCGTAGGTCGTCGAGCGAAAGGCAAAGTGGACTGACCACCAGACCACACACGTTCAGTCGCCAGTCTACAAAGTTGTGCTCAGCAAGCTGTTTGAATTCCTCGGTTGCTGGTGGATAGCCATTGACCCAGAAGTAGGACGTGATATCGGACAGCTCGTAATGCTGCTTTGACGTTTCTTTGTGCAGCAGCAGCATTCGTAGCGGGTCTACCAAAAATCCCAGTGCGTGCTGCGTCTGCCTTCGGTGACGTAAGCTATACCACGAAGTCCACACGTAAATAGCAGCAACAATAAGCAGGGCGATCACAGCAATTGCAGCAGCTAGTCCAAAGTTGGAACTGCCTGCTCCCAAGACGATGTTGCGAATATTGTCTTGAAAATGGACGATCAGCACGAGTGCCGTATGTACGATGATAAAGAGGACAAACGCGATCAGGCTCAGGAAATGCAGACTGCGTGCAGCCTGTTTGCCCCCAAAGAGCTTGACATACCAGGGGAAGCGAGCCTCAATCGCTGGCGACATAGCTGCCCCCGTGAGCAGCATAAAAGGTGCGAGCAGAAAGACCACACCAGCATAGGCCAGTTGTTGCAGTGGATCAAAAGGATGGAAGTCGCTGGCAGGTGGGATATGGAAACTTAGGTAGATGAGCAGCGTATGCCAAGCCTGTGGAATGATCGACCAAGATGTTGGAATCAGCCGTGCCCACTCACCCGTTGCAAAAAGCAGCACAACGTAGACCACACCATTAAGTATCCAGAAGATGACAGAGAAAAAGTGCCAGTGGCGACCGAGGCCGAGATTATCTTCCCCTGGTAGCGCTAACAACGGCGAGACCGCTATCTCATCGTCCATCGACGTATACAGTGTATCTTTAGGCACTTTCTTCTTCGTAAGTGTGAGCCATGCGCTATCCGGGTTGCAACCGTCATTCCAGTACAGCCTGGGATGTGCTCCTGCTATCTGGAGGCCACTGCGAATCAGCAAGCCGATAAAGAGTAGATTGATGTAGTGGGTAAGACGTATCCAGATGGGAAACGCAAGCGATGCAAATACAATGTGCATAGTAGGTGTGCTCCTCGTCGCTTGTCATGATCGTATGTACAAGGGGCAGGATGTACTCCGCCACTGCGCATACATAAAATTTCCTATAGCCAAAATATATTGTACCGTGACTGTAATGTTTACACGCCGTGAAGCGCAGAAAGGATACTAGGTAAACCAA
>JAFATZ010000227.1 GCA_019243675.1 Ktedonobacteraceae bacterium
TGTTGGAGGCATACCTATCTCCATTGCCTCCAAGAAATCCTCGTCGAGGACCTGAGCCTCGTCATCTCCCTGAGCGCGTTGACGCATCTGGTCCTCAAAACGAGCACGCTGGTCGAGAGGATCATTTAGTTCAGTAAAGGCATTGCCACATTCCAAGCCGCCAATGAAGGGTTGGAAGCGTTCAACAAGCCCGGGCATTTCGCGGTGCTGTTTGGCCAATGGCGACACATCGAGTGGATAATCTATCAGGAACAAAGCTTGGCGCAAGGCTGGAGTACCGTTGCGGAATATTTCTCCTTTTAGATCATCAATCAAGCGGCCTCTGCCGAACTTGGGATCAGCCTCGTAGCCGTTTGCGCGCATCACCGCTGCCAAGCTCTCCTTGCTGGGATAGTTATTTATCTCAATGCCAGTGAACTCGGCAATAGCGTCTAGTAACGGCATGCGGGGCCAAGGTGGAGCGAGGTCAATCTCTGTACCTTGGTAGGTAAGGCGCGTTGAACCTTTTACCTCCTGAGTGATGAAGGCAATCATCTCTTCAGTCAGGTGCATGATCTCATTGTAGTCAGCATAGGCTTGGTAGCATTCCATCATCGTGAATTCAGGATTATGACTGCGATCAATTCCTTCATTGCGGAAGTTACGCCCAATTTCGTAGACGCGTTCAAATCCCCCAACGATAAGACGTTTGAGATACAGCTCAACAGCAATGCGTAGGTAGAGATCACGGTCAAGAGCATTATGATGCGCGATAAAAGGACGTGCCGTGGCTCCGCCGTAAAGTGGCTGTAGGATAGGCGTCTCGACCTCGATAAAACCCTGTGCATCTAAGTAGCGACGCATGGCTGTAATAATGCGACTGCGCGTAATAAAAACCTGTTTGGTTTCATCACCATTAGCAATCAGATCTAAGTAGCGCTTGCGTTGGCGCAGCTCTTTGTCTTCCAACCCGTGATACTTCTCTGGCAGAGGACGTAACCCCTTAGCAAGAATACGGTAATGTTTTACGTGTAGTGTACGCTCACCTGTACGCGTCACAAACAGGAAACCGCTCACCTGTATGAAGTCGCCCAAGTCCAATAGCTTGATACCCTGGTAGGCTTGTTCTCCCAAATCGTTGATACGGAAGTAAATCTGGATACTTGCCGTGCCATCCTCAATCTTGGCAAATGCTGCTTTGCCCATCTCACGCAGTAGGCGCACACGTCCTACCAGCGTAAAAGACCCTTCTGGCCCTACCAATTCGTCAAAATGCTGTATTATTTCTAAAATCGTGTGTGTGCGCTCTACAGCGTTAGGATAGGGATTGACCCCCTGTTCACGCAGTTCGTGCAAACGCTGTATTCGTATCTCCCGTTCATCAGACATATGCTTTTCCTTCAAAAAAGTAGTGAGTAGGGATGTCTCGTAGCCCTGACTGCACCGTGTATAGCAGCCCTATTCTAACATGGTTTTTGCAAAGTGGGTACTATCTGATTGGCAAAATCGCCCCACATTATGCCAAACGACAATAAAGAACAGCTATTGCCAGTTTTGCTCGCAATAGCTGTTTCTGTCTATCGTTTTTCATGGAGGCGACACTGCCGACATGAAAGAAATGCAATGGGAAATTTAGTCAACAACAAGTATCGTATATCTCTTCACCCCACCGGGTGTAGAGACAATTACCTGATCGCCTGCCCTATGGCCAAGCAACGCTTTACCGACGGGCGATTCATTAGAAATACGCCCAGCACTAGGAGACGCCTCAAATGCGCCGACAATCGTGTATTGGTACTCGCGGTCATCATCAATGCGAACACGAACATGAGAGCCGAGAGAGACAAGATGTGTTGGCACATGGTCGATGACCTTTGCCCTTGCCAGCAGCTGCTCCAATTCATAGATACGCCCTTCAAGGCGTGCCTGCTCATTCTTGGCGTCCTCATAGGCTGCATTGTCGATCACATCACCGGCATCCATTGCCTCATGAAGGTTTTGGGCGACCTTCGCACGCCCGGCGGTACGCAATAACTCGAGTTGGCTCAGTGCTACCCGTCGTCCGTCGTTAGTTAGGAATACTTCCTGTGTTTCCATGCTCTATTTCCCCTTGTTCATGTGGCGGGGAATTTCCCCGGCCAAATTTTCATCTCGCATTACTCTGTGGGATATCCTACGTCCCCCCAGGTAATGCTGACACGCTTACCGCAATGATCGCGGAGGAATAACTCTCCGTTTTCATCTACGTCTTCAGCAACGCCGCTGAGGATTGTGTCTCCTTGTCGCACCTGAATAGAGCGGCCAAGGGTAGAAAGTTGACTACGCCACCTCGCTCGTATCCGTTGAGAGAGGGATGTTCCCTCGTTGGGAAGGGGGTCTTGCGCTTCTTGTTGCAGGGTCTGGTACATGTCCTCAACGTGTTTTAAGAGGTGAGCTATCAGTTCTTCGCGACTCACTTCATGTCCACATGCTGCTGCAAGCGTCGTTGCCTGCAATGAAGGCATTGCCGTCTGCACTGGAGAGCCATTGGCATTCACGCCAATGCCCATAATAGCGATCAACTGGCCTAAGCGGTCACGGCTCGTTTCGATGAGAATACCGGCAACTTTGCGGTCTTGAATCAGCACGTCGTTCGGCCATTTAATTGTCGCCTGGACAGCACTACTTTCGGCAATTGCGTCAACGACAGCAAGAGATGCAATCATCACTAACAAATAAGCCGAAAAGTGTGGTCGCAGTATGATAGACGAGAGTACACTACAGCCTGCAATGTCCTGCCAGCGTCTTCCTTGCCTACCTTTGCCTGCTGTCTGGTTATCGGTAAGTACGACCACTCCTTCCTGTGTTCCTTGTTGGGCTAAATGCATCGCGAACGTATTTGTTGAGTCTAATGTGGGTACGTAGATCAAGCTCTCTGCGATGCCAAACGTCCTTGTCTGCAGTGTCTGCCTGAGTATTTCGATGTTGAGCTGTCTGCTCGTGGTTTCGACCTCGTTCACGCACTACCAGTTCTATTCTACAATAAACTCTATGAGGTGTGTTCAGCAAAGATGAACTGCACAAGTGTACAAAAAAACCCAGAGTAAGAGCAGAGTTCTTCCACCTTTACTCTGGGAGTGCTGCACAAGCAGGATGTAGAGCACATCCTACCAGTATGTTCATTCCGACCTTCATCAAGTACAGTTACTTGATACTGAGAGACGGTTGGCTAACGCCGATTCCCTCTCTGCTGGAAGGTGTGGGAATCTACACCGCTGCCTGTGCAGCGTATACGTTGATTCATTACACACCACCTCCTTTCAATGTGTATACTATATCATTACAATCCTCTTCTTGTCAAGCTTTGCCTTTGGGATTCACTTTCCACTACGATTTCCTACCTCTTTTTGACAACATCTGCAGAATGTAGTATGGTACACTTGTTTCAACAGATGTTAAGAAAAAGAGTAACAGAGAGAAGATATGTCAACCCCAGCGCGCAGACAATATTTACAGATCAAGAGCCAATATCCCGACGCTCTGCTGCTGTATCAAATAGGAGATTTCTACGAAACCTTTGATAAAGACGCCGAGATTGCCTCACGCGAACTACAGATCGTGCTGACGAACCGCAATCACGGAGCAGAAAAGGTACCGCTGGCAGGTATACCATTACATGCGCTGGACAACTACGTCGGTAAGCTAGTCAATCGTGGCTACAAGGTAGCCATCTGTGAACA
>JAFATZ010000305.1 GCA_019243675.1 Ktedonobacteraceae bacterium
CTTAGCCCGCAAAGATACGGTTAGAACCTGACTGTATCTAGGGTAATTACCTGATGCTAATAGTCCAACTGATTCTTTAAAATTGTGAGAAAGATCAATAGAAAATGGACAAGTGAACATATCGGCACCAGCATGCAACTCCACTTGTAAGTGCCGACCACGAGGCCATATGGAGTCCGACAAGCGGGTTTTGTTGGTAAGTTTCCTTATAGGGAGCGTGGAATTATGGCAATAGTTAATCCGGTTACTAACGTCCGTAGGACGAGGCTCGCGACTGATGCTGAGCTGTTTTCTCCTAGCGTTGTATCAGGTAGTGCTACGAAGTTAGATAGTGCGCGGCGTAGAAACCCCTCTGAGCGTATCACTGAACCTCTCACCGGGAGTGAACCCACCCTGGATAACACGGTGGATAGACTGCTCGACCTAGACGAGGAAGGCGTGGATGAGGGCGAAACAGCAGCAGTTCGCTCACGTCGTGCCACGGTACCCACCGCAAAACAGGTCACAGGGACCGAAGACGCTTTTCAGAGCTATTTGCGAGATATCCGAGGGCTTGGTCTGCTGACGCATCAAGAAGAAATTGATCTGGCCCGTCGAGCAGCGGCTGGCGATGGGCGCGCGCGGCGCAAGCTTATTGAGTCAAACCTACGCCTGGTTATTGCTATCGCCCGTCGCTATACAAGTACGGGCGTTCCTCTTATCGACCTCATTCAAGAGGGCAACCTTGGTCTCATGCGCGCCGCTGAAAAGTTTGATTACCAGCGCGGATGCCACTTCGGTACGTATGCCACTTGGTGGATTCGTCAGGCTGTGAGCCGTGCTGCCGGCGAACAATCGCGCCTGATTCATCTACCTGAACACGTAGCAACGCGCCTGCGCAAGGTACGCCGCATTGCAGCGCAATTATCACAAGAAAATGGGCTTGATCCCCTGCCCGAACAAATAGCAGAGGCATGCAATATTGATGTCAATGAAGTGATTGACCTGCTTAGCGTCGTCGAGCAGCCAGTGTCGCTTGACGCCCCAGTGGACGACGAGGCTCGCTACTCCTTGGCCGATACGTTAGAGGATAGCACAACGCCAGCACCCGCTGAAACGGCCTCTCAGCATCTGCTCGGTGAGGAGCTTCATCGCGCACTAGCCCTGCTCACACCGCGAGAGCGTTCGGTGATCACCCTGCGCTACGGCATTGGTGACGGTCACAGCCGCACGCTGCTTGAAGTGGGCAAAGAATTGGGCATTTCACGAGAGCGCGTGCGCCAACTTGAAGTGGTCGCACTCATGAAACTACGCGGCATAGGCAGCAAAGTTATGCTACGCGAGTGTGTCTAAGCGCGCTGGCAGCCTATCACTTTCGTAATACGAACGATATAGCCCCGCGCCTGCCATTTCACTGTGACCTTGGCTAGGGCTGTATCGAGTTCGCAGTGCGTATGAGCGTCGACAAATGTTACCACCGTGGCGGGCAAATAGTTGGGATGCGTAAGACGACACGTCACTTGGTACTTCATAGGGGTAATCCTACTCGACTAGACGTTGCTTACTACGCTATGCTATACTAGCACCCGATACAATATCTATAGATTATAGCAGTCCGGTGAAAGAGTGACCATATATAAACAGGGTTCGGGTGAGCGTCAAGTTTTTGGTAGGGGCCTAATTCATGGTGCCACCGTTGGCCACACACAGGGCACCATGAATTGGGCCCCTACTGAGCTTGGGATTGTGCTCGGTCTCGCACTTGCTGCATACATTCCTCGTTTTCTTCTCGCGTTGCGCCTGGATATAGTTACCGACGAGGTTGTCTATATCCTTGGTGCTAAACGTTACTTTCCACTGCTGCTGCATTTACGTATTGGTGCGAGCGGCTGGAGCTACAATTATGAGCATCCGCCTTTTGTGAAGCTGCTTATTGGCCTCGCTCTGACTTGCAACGCTGCACTTGGTCACCCCTTGCGAGAGTTGGTGGCGGCACGTATGCCTAGTATCCTATTCGGCACTCTGCTCGTTGTTGCCTTGTATTGGCTAGGGCGCGACCCCTTTGGGCGTGTTGTATCCCTGCTTGCGGCGCTCTGTCTGGCTTTTAGTCCCTGGCTCGTCTACTTCAGTACACTGGCCTATCTTGATATGACTATGACGGCATTGATTACCATAGCCTTCTTGCTGATGTGGCACGCTATTCGTAAGCCCTGGCTGTACCTGCTGGCTGCGCTGTGGGTGGGCCTCGCAGCAGATAGCAAGTATACGGCTGTGCTGGCTATTCCAGGTATGATTTTGTTCACGGCCTACTATTTCTTTCTCCTACGGCGACGTCTTCCAGATGAACAGCGTCCCCACCTGCCTTGGCTGTGGTGGATTGGTGCATTAATCGCATCTCCGGCTGTCTTTCTCGCCGCAGACCCGGCTATCTGGCCTCACCCTATCGGCCTACTCATACATAGCTTCCGCTACGAATGGGATCACTCGCGCAATG
>JAFATZ010000372.1 GCA_019243675.1 Ktedonobacteraceae bacterium
GAGCGAACCAACAAAGATGCGTACCAGAGCAAGTACGAGCAAACTCGTCTCGCTCAGCGTTACAGGCATGTGGGTGGTGGATTCATGCACCCCCGAAGAAGCTGGTGCAGGCTTTGATGAAGTGACGCTCATGAAGTTAAGTCCTACCTTTCGCTATCAGCATCAGAATGAGTGCCATAAAAAGTCTCTAAAGGTAGACACGTTGTAAGTGCCCGCTATTAACACTGGTTACTCTCCCACTAGGAAGAGTAAGACTAGAGAAATATGTTCGTTTTCTCTCTTACTCTTCCATCTTTGACACAGATGTTTCCACTATACGACAGAAGTGCAAACTGTTCTGTCATCTTCGCTACTACTCTTTGCACAGTTGCGCGAGGCCGGTCTTGACGGGTTCCCCGCGTGCGCGTGCCTCTGCCACACGGGCCTCGTAAATGGCCCCTTCGTCGTGCAGAAGCTTGAGCCCGCTGTAGCGTTGAATAGCATTTTTGAGCCATTTGAGGCCGAACAACAAGAGCAAGAAGCCAATCACGAAGCGTAAGACATCCAGAGGTACCAGGGTGACCAGGGTGACGCCGAGGGTAGCAACGATCACTGCGAGCGTCGCAACGGCACCCAGCGCCCCCACAATCGCACTGCGCCAGTTGGTGGTGATCCTAGCCACTAGGACCAGGGTAAACGCCTCAACAAATTCTACCGCTGAGGCAAGAAATGCGGCAATGACAATTGCCCATTGCATGTGTTTTTCCTCCTGTTCTCTTCAAGCCAGTAGAACGCGTTCCATATATTCCCCGTTCGAGGTGCTGACACGAATTAGATCCCCTGGGGAGATAAATGGGGGGACGAGCACGAGCAGGCCTGTGTCCAGTCGTGCCGGCCCTTCCATTTTGGCGTGCTTGTAGTGGCTATCGGGGTTGACGCTCGCATCGGTTTCCAGGACGCGCATCACGATGGATTCGGGCAATTCTATTCCTACGGGCTCCCCATTAAGCAGGAGCATGTCGAGCTGCAGATTATCGATGATGTATTTGCGCGCATCGCCAAGTGCTTCCGGGGAGAGCATGATTTCCTCCTGGGCGTCAGGGTCAGTTCCGGCGTCCAAAAGCACGAAGTGGTAGAGTTGGCCATCCCAGTACATGAAGATCACCGGGTGGCGCTCAACTGGGGCCAGTCGAAACTTGTTGTGGCCAGCGTCCAGTGTGCGCTCAATGATGGCACCAGTACGCAGGTGGCGCAATTTCAAACGTATATTCGCACTTTCGCGCCCTTGCTCAACGTGCTGCCACTCAAGTACGACATAAGGCTCTCCCTCAATCTCAAGCACGAGGCCTTTTTTCATTTCATGTGACGAAATCATCACATCCTCCTTTCATAGCCCTGTTAACTCCCCATTTGCCCGACTGCTAGTCATAGAAGAACAGGATAGAAAAAGAACGAAGCTAGTCTTGCGGTATCAGTCGGTTGTTGCGGGTGAAGAGTTCCCGCCAATCTTGCTCGTGCAACTCAACACCAAACTTCTTCGCCGCCCTTTGAATGCGCTTCCAGGCTTCATCCCGCTCCTGATTGGTCACGCCTTCTACTTGATCGAAACGGGCGAGCGCATTCTGAACATGGTTTGCGTCTTCCAGGGGCTCTTTGCGCTGCTTTGGAAAAGCAAACGCGCTCTCCGGGAGATTTTCTTGTTCCTTCTTTGAAAAGTGCGGCATCTGTTTCTCCTTTCTGTTCCAACATATCTCGACCCGCTTTCTTCTTTGCTCAACGAGGGCTCCTCGTTGCAACACGATCATACCACTTCCCAGCCTACCCTGCTTTGGTGAGGGGAGGGAGCGCGGGTGAAAGTGATCGCATTCTAAGGCTGTTACAGTACCTTTGCAATGCACCACCATCCCACACCCACGACAATACCGATCACGGTATCCAGCAGGCGCAGTGGTGGGATCGTCCATGCCTGGCTGGCCGAGCCTAAACCAGCACGGGTGTTGACGATGGCCGCCGCCTTCTTGACGTAGCCGTAGGCGTGATAGACCTCCTTGGGCATGCGGTCGTTGCCGATGTTGAAGTGCTCAAGGCTCCGTTGGGTTTGGGTACCCCAATACCGATTGGCCGGAACCTCAACGTCGCCCAGGCTGTCGAACTCGCGCCGCATCCCAGTAGCATCCAGGCCGATGGGCAGGTCGAGGATCTTGGGTGCTTGGTTGCTGCCTTTTTGTGGTGAAACGGATGATTGTGGTGGTTGAGTACTTGCCACGTGCGTCTCCTTTACTTGTCTGGTTGTCATATGCTCCCTACTCTGCCCAGGCAGAGTGTGCTGGGTGAGGTTATCCCTGCGCCTCTTGCCTGACTTGAATCTGCGGGTAGACGGGTTGCCACATCGCGTCCTGCACCTGCTGGACGACATCGGCGAGTTTCACCCGTGCCAACCCTTCGGTCACTGCCGTTTTGGCGACCTGCACGGCCACCGTGGCCGAGACCTCGCGCAGATTCTCCACATGCGGCAGCAGCGACGCTCCAGGATGATGCACGTCGACTAGGCTGGCCACAGCTTTGGCCGCCGCCATGAACATGCCATCGCTAATGTGACGCGCCCGCGAAACGATCGTCCCCAACCCGAGGCCCGGATACAGCAGCGCGTTGTTGGCTTGGCCGATGGCGTAGGTGATGCCCTTGTAGGTGAAGGGGCGCGATGGGATACCCGTCGCCACGAGCGCCTTGCCGTCGGTCCAGGTCAACAGCTCGGCGGCACTGGCCTCCATCAGGCTGGTCGGATTGGACAGGGGGAAGATGATGGGGCGCTCGGTGTGTGCCGCCATGTCCTTGACGATGGCCTCGGTGAACGTCCCCGGAGCGGTGGACGTGCCGATCAGCATGGTGGGATGCACCCGTGCCACAACCTCGGCCAGGCTGATCCCTCCACCCGGCATGTCATGTGTCCAACCGCTGACCTCGCTGGCTGGTCGCGCGTAGGGCACCTGGAAGTCACGCAGGGCGCTGCCCATGTCGTCGGTCAGTAGGCCCTGGATATCGATACACCAGAAGTGCCGCGTGGCCTCTTCCTTTGAGATGCCTTCGGCCATCATGGCCGCACGAATCTGATCGGCGTTGCCGATGCCTGCGGTCCCGGATCCGAAGATGACTACGCGCTGGTCGCCGAGCTTCTGCCCACTGACGCGCAAGGCCGAGAGGATCCCCGCCAAGGTGATCGCCCCAGTCCCCTGCATATCGTCGTTGAAGGTACACACCTGTTGGCGATATTTTTCCAGGATGCGCCGCCCGTTGCTGGGGCCAAAGTCCTCCCAGTGCAGTAGGACGTTGGGGAACAGGTTCGCCGCGGTCTGGACGTAGGCTGCGATGAAGGCATCGTAGCGCTCTCCCCGCACCCGCGAGTGGCGATTGCCCAGGTAGAACGGGTCATTGAGCAGGCTTTCCCGATTGGTGCCCACATCGAGCATCACTGGGATCACGCGGGCCGGATCAATGCCTGCAGCAGCCGTGTAGACGGCCAGCTTGCCCACGGAGATGTCGATGCCGCCCACTCCCCAGTCACCGATGCCCAGGATTTCTTCCGCATCGGTGGCCACAATCAGGTCGATCTCATCGGGCCCGGCACCAAAACTGCGAAAGGAGGCTTCGATGTCTTCGGGATGATTGATCGAGAGATAGACCCCGCGTGGGCGTCGGTATTCATGGCTGTATTGTTCAATCGCCAGAGCAACGGTTGGATCATAGACCACCGGTAACATCTCGGCAATGTGTTCGGAAAGCAGCCGATAGAAGAGGACCTCGTTGCGGTCTTGCAGCGCGGTCAGGAAAATGTTTTTGCTCAGATCATCCGGCTGCTGCTGATACTGGGCATACGAGCGCTTGACCTGCTCGTCTATGGTTGTGACCGGCGACGGCAGCAGCCCAACCAAGTCCAACTTCTCTCGTTCCTCTGGGGTGAAGGCGGTGCTGCGATTCAACATGGGATCGCCGAGCAGCGCTGAGCCAGTGACCCAGGTTTCCAGTCGCCAACGTTCAGCGGACACGCTGGGAAGCATACGGTAATTTCTCATCATGGTAGCTGAGTTCCTTCCTTTCAAAAACATCTTGCCCAAGCTCTGTTGGACAAGCTAGTCCACACACGAGCGGCCGCTCGTGTTGACGCTCGTCCACACCCTCCTGGCGGTTCTCTTGATCCTCCAGGAGGACAGTGACGATGTCTAACAGGGCAGCCATGGGAAGCTGATCACTTCTCTACTGCTCGTGGTGAGAACTTGGCTCCTAACTCCTAGGATGCCTCAAATATTTTTGATATTTGATGATATGATCTCGACAAACTCATCAGCACGCACGGTGAGCATCAGCTTGGTCATTGATCAGGCGTATCCCTTGGCTTGCTCAAAGGTAATGTGCGGAGGCAGGGAGAGCGCATGGGGATCGACGATCTTGAAGCTGTCGTTCGGGATGAGTCTCCTGAAAGTACAGCGTGCCGATCTCTCTCCTCCTCTCATGCTCTCCCGCTCGTTCGCAAGGATATCTTATGATAGCCTCTTTTTGTTCCAAATTACAGCACATCTTTGAGAAAGATGTGCTGTCTTAGCGTCTTTCTCTCCCTGTTGCACAAGAGAATCACTTGTGAGTGTTTGAGCAAGAGACTCGTCATTGGTCAGCAAATCAGCTATCTAGAAGGATGAAGTCAACGACAGGGTCTGGAGTCTCTCACACATGCCTAGACCCGGCAATCAGCGTGGACCGCGTGGAGCGCATCCCACACCTATACTAGTGTACTTGAGCATGCCTGGAGGAGTCAGTTGCCAGCAGGTGGCATGTTTCTTCCCTTTGCTTCACATTCCTGGTTGGGTGCTGCCGGGTCACGTGCAAGGAGAGAGACGCTCTCCCACAATAGAGGGCATATCTAGCATTGTTTATGAGGGGGGCATGATGTTACGCATCTTTATCGCTTTTACCTCTACACAGTGTTCATAGCCATGTTGCTCTTCGCAGTATTCGGGATACGACAACTGGTAGACATACTGCTGGGGCAAACCATTTTCAAAGACCCATACTCTACACTAGGCAGACCGGACCTAGTGCAAGCTATCGTGTTCGCCGGAGTATCGTTAGTAACGGCTGCATTATTGGTTGATCCGCCGGAGATATGCGCCATGACCCCCAGGACTTGCAGCCTTTGTAGTCAGTGTTATTATCGTTGGACTTTACCTATGGACTGGCATGCGTGCAGGCTTCTTCAGTAGTTCCGCAAAACCACAAATATCACCTACACCGACAGCGATTTCATCTGCTAGCGAAATTAGTGTAGCGACAACTGTCGCTTCCTTATCCACTGCACAGGTGATAGACGAACTG
>JAFATZ010000416.1 GCA_019243675.1 Ktedonobacteraceae bacterium
ATTTCTCGGTAGGGGCCCAATTCATTGTGCCCCCGTTGGCCACACACAGGGCACAATGAATTGGGCCCCTACCGACGTGGATTCGCTCTGCAAGCTACGTCACGCACCATACATCACGGGCCCCTTGGTAGACCCGTCACCGTCATCAAGCTACAGGTTCTCTCAAAGAGTTATGCCTATTCTGGCCCTATTTATCCTACTACTTCCTTTCGGGATAACAGCCTGTAGTAGCAGTAGCAGCAGCAATACTAATGGTACTGTACTGCGTTTTGGCGCACCGATCTCATTGACAGGAGCAACCTCAAAAGAAGGCCAACTCGTGCTTGAGGGCTATAAGCTTTGGGTCAAAGAGGTGAATGCTCATGGAGGTATTCGGGTAGGAGATACCACCTACCAAGTGCAACTCAAGTACTATGATGATGGCAGCTCTCCTACAAAGAGCGCCCAACTCACCCAACAGTTAGTTACATCTGACAAAGTGAACTTTCTGCTTGGTCCATACGGTACTGCCGCAACATTACAAGATGAAGCTATCGCTGAGCAATACAAAATTCCTATGGTAGAAGGGAATGGTTCGGCCAACGCCATCTTCTCAAAAGGGTTTCACTACATCTTTGGTGTGCTAAGTCCAGCCCACGAGTATGCTAAAGTGATGCTGGAAGCTATGCTTGCGCTACCCAATCCCCCAAAGACCATCGCGATCATCTCTGCCGATGATGCATTTTCCAGAGAAGTTGCTATAGCTGCAAAAGACTATGCCGCAAGTCACGATCTCAATGTCGTCTATTATCAACAATATCCAGCCGATACAACAGACCTAACAAGCGTGTTGACTGCGCTCAGCGCCTCGGGACCGGGTGGAACAGCACCCGATATGCTGCTTGGCTCCGGTCATGAGAGTGAAGCAGTCACCATTATGAAAGAGTCCAAACAGCTCCATATCAATACGAAACTCTACGCCTTTACTGTTGGTCCCGATCTCCCAGACTTTATTTCTGTCCTTGGCCCAACTGCTAATTATGTTGTAGGCAGTTCGCAGTGGACACCCCAGGAGAAGTACAATGGCGTCGATGTCTTTGCTACTCCAGCTAACTATACTCAGATATACAAGGCAGAGTATAGGCATCTCCCATCTTTTCAATCAGCTCAGTCCTCTGCAGTCGGTCTCGCTTTCCAATACGCCATCCAAAAAGCAGGCTCTATTGATCCGCAGAAGGTGCGTAATGCGTTGGCTAGCCTTGATATTATGACATTCTATGGGGAAATTCGCTTCGATGCCAGCGGTGCGAATATATATAAGCCGATGGCTCTCATCCAGATACAAAATGAGAATGTGGTAACCGTCTACCCATCTACTATTGCCAATGCTAATCTCTTGTATCCCGCACCACCCCTCTTATGAGGAACATCAGGAGAATTGTATGGCTTTTGGACAAATTCTTGTCAATTGGCTGCTTCTGGGTAGCCTCTATGGAGCAGTGGCCCTGGGCGTTTCACTTGTCTGGGGTATCATGAATATTGTCAATCTGGCACATGGTGCATTCGTTATCCTTGGGGCATATGCAGCGTTCTGGATGTACACTCAATTGCATATCGACCCTTATATCAGCATTCCCTTGACAATGGCGTTTCTCTTTATAATTGGCTGGATTGTACAATATACTTTGATCAATCGTGTCATCCGTGCCCCTTTCCTGGTAACATTTTTGCTCACGTTTGGCCTTGACCTGCTTATAATAGATTTAGTACAACAAATCTTCACTAGTGACCTGCGTTCGGTCAATACAATCTATGCAGGCAGTGGCCTCGATATTGGCTCTACCCATATCGCCTTTGATCGCCTGATCGCAGCAGCAATCGCCATAGTGCTCACTGCGGCGCTCAATTACTTTCTCACTCACACACGCGAGGGCAATGCCATTCTGGCAACAGGCATGGATCGCGATGCAGCTCGCCTTATGGGCATTAATATCAGAAATACTTATGCCTTGACATTTGCTATTGGGGCAGCGTTGGCAGGAGCGGCTGGTGCTATGCTGGCAGAACTTTATCCCTTCAATCCCTCCAATGGAGATGCTTTTAAACTTCGCGCCTTTGCCATCGTCATTCTTGGTGGCTTGGGGTCTCCTTGGGGTGCCCTTGCAGGCGGGCTAGTCTTTGGACTGGTGGAGACTGTCGTCCCACTCATACCTGGAGTTGGCCCTGGCTACGATGATGCTATCGCCTTTGCCGTGCTTGTTGCCGTGCTTATCTTTCGACCTGATGGACTGTTGGGTAAACCTTTCTATAGATAGAGTAAGATCTCAAGAGAGCTAAGCTGAAGGAGCCGGTGTCACTACTTCGCTTACCACAGGAATGCCTATTATGATATTGAGAACGAAAACAGCTCCAACTGCCAAAGCTCCTTCTCTAAAGCAGAGAGAGGAACGCGGATGGCTCTGGTCATTGCTCCTTGGGTTAGGAATACTAGGTCTTATAGCAACCATCCCTTGGTTTGGTGATTCCTCTGCCCTGCATACCTGGACACTCATTCTCATGTTTGTTATTCTGGCGCAGAGTTGGAACTTTATCGGTGGCTTCACTGGCTATTCAGCCTTTGGCAATGTGGCATTTTTTGGTATCGGTGCCTATACTACTGGCCTTATGTTACTCAGCCATCAACCTTTCTGGCTAGGGCTTATTGCAGATGCGCTAGTCGCTGCCCTCTTCGCTTTTTTACTGGGACTACCAGTATTACGGCTAAGAGGCCATTACTTCGCCATTGCCACTCTTGGCATAGCCGAGGCTCTACGCGAGTTTGTGGCTGTGAGGGATATTGGTGGTGGAGGTGGCGGCCTGATGTCATTGCCACTTCCCAGTCTAGACGCTTACGTCGGCTTTTTTTACGCGTTCCTGGGACTATCATTACTCTGTTTACTGATTACTGTTTTTCTCACACGTAGTCGTTTCGGCTACGCACTCATCGCTATCCGTGAGAATGAGCAGGCCGCTGAGGCGTTGGGCGTTCCCACCTACTGGTACAAAGTAGGCTCCTTCGTCTTGAGTGCTGTGCCTACTGCCCTGGCTGGTGGGTTGTACGCGTATTGGGCAACGGGATTTGATCCTGATACTGTCTTTAATGTCGGTATCTCTGCTGAAATGGTACTGCTCACTTACCTTGGAGGTTCAGGTACTATACTGGGTCCTCTGCTTGGTGCTATTGCCTTCGAGTATGCCTCCTTCCAGTTGCAGACCAGCGGGTTTAGTTTACATAACACATTGCTTGGACTCTCTATTGCTATCGTGACTATCTTTCTTCCACAGGGATGCGTACGCCTCATCCAGGAGTTTGTCCGTAAACCAGCACCGCAGAGTACTAGTGCTCATCGTTTGATAGAGGGGGTGCGACGTGTCAGACGCTTTATCGCAGCCAATGGCATCTAATAGTTTTGGTACAAATCCAAGCAGCGCGGAGCAGCATAATGCACCACTTCTTCAATTAGTGGATATTACAAAACGCTTTGGCGGTTTATCTGCGGTAAAAGATCTGAGTTTCTCATTACAGCAAGGGGAAATCCTGGGGGTAATTGGACCAAACGGCGCAGGCAAGTCTACCATGGTCAATTTGATAGGAGGCTCTCTGGCTCCAACTTCTGGTACAATCTTCTACCAAGGACACGATATCAATCGGCTACCTCCACATCGACGAGCACGCTTGGGTATCGCACGTACCTTCCAGCTTACCCAACCTTTTATAGGGCTTGATATTCGCGAGAACGTGATGGTTGGCGCATTCTTTGGACAGCGAGGACTCAACCGCACTGGAGCTTCACGTGTCGCCGATGAAGTGCTAGAACGTGTCAACCTGGCACACAAGGCGACTTTCAAAGGTAGTCAACTCACGATTGCCGACCGCAAAAGACTGGAGATTGCCCGTGCTCTAGCAACAAATCCACAACTCCTGTTACTTGATGAAGTGATGGCTGGTCTTACCTCTACTGAAGTAGCACAGGCGGTAGAACTCATCCAGCAGATTAATAAAATGGGGGTCACGGTGCTGATCATCGAGCATATTGTACACGCAATTGCAACTGTTTCTAATCGTATTCTTGTGCTGCATCACGGACAGAAGATCGCAGAAGATGAGCCATCTCAGGTTCTCTCAGACCCCAAGGTGATCGGAGCATACCTGGGAGAACGCTATGCTAAGGAGAGGAGAGCTGAATAAAACGTCGGGGGCGAGGCATAAACAATCAGAACTCACGGGGGTAAAGGGACCATTGGATACAAGCTCTTCAACACAAGAGAAACCGCTCTTGGAGCTACATGGGCTGAGCACTGGCTATGGAGAGACACAAGTGCTCTGGGATATCTCCCTTCATGTCATGCATGGAGAGGTAGTTGCTCTGGTAGGGGCCAACGGTGCAGGTAAATCTACGCTGTTGAACACAATTTCAGGGCTACTGCAGAGCTGGGAGGGAACAATAGTGTTTGCAGGGAGAGATATCACACGCTATAGGGCAGAGCGAATCGCCAAACTTGGTCTGGTCCAAGTACCACAGGGAAGACGGCTCTTTGGTGGTTTGACCATTGAGGAAAATTTACGGCTGGGCGCGTATACAAACCGAGCAGGCTCTGCAAGGGCTATTGCTGCTGATCTGGAACGTGTCTACATGCTTTTGCCAAAACTCTGTGAACGCCGCAAGCAATTAACACATTCCCTCTCTGGAGGTGAACAGCAGATGTGTGCTATCGCACGAGGACTGATGGCCCGACCCAATCTACTCCTGATAGACGAACTCTCCTTAGGATTAGCACCAAATATCGTAGACGACCTTCTTACAGCCATAGATAACATCCATCGCCAGGAAAAGATGAGTTTTCTGCTGGTAGAACAGGATGTGCAGATAGCCCTAGAGCGTGCTCATCGGGCTTATGTACTTGAGGGCGGCCACATCGTTCTCAGTGGTCCTGCTACCGACCTCTTAAAGAGTGAGAAGATACGTATAGCCTATCTTGGCGCGTAGATACTAAAAGGAAGAAACGCCTATGACACAAAGCCTGACGAGTTGCGTCCAAGTAACCTGTCAGATTCGTATACACCCTGTATCAATAAAAGAACGCAGATAAGGTAGAGGTCAGGTATGCAATTTAGTACAGTATTGCGCTTCTACATTCCACGTGTGCGTTATTGTTGCTCCCGTAGAGTTTAATATGAATGGAGGACTGCCATGACCCAAAAAGTTTGGACGGAATCAACCCCACATATGCGTCGTGGCCGAAGATGGTTGCGTACACTGCTGATTGGTTTGGGCCTTTTTATCGCCACGACGATAGTCCTGGCGCTGACTGGCAACCCTAACCTGTACCCGACGGTCATCTTGATTGGAAACTTTCTCGTACCGATCGTCTTTGTTGCCTTCTTGTACGATCACCAACATATTAGCTCGCTCTCGCTAGACACGGTCGCGGGAAGTTTCTGCATCGGGGGAGTCCTGGGGCTACTTGGAGCAGCGATACTCGAATCCGTCGTGCTACCCATCGCCACGAATCCCACTCATGGCCTGTCACTGGGTGGCGCGTTCCTTGCGGGACTGATCGAGGAGGCAAGCAAGATCGCAGCGGTGATCTTTTTGGCGCGAAAGATGCCTCACACCTCACAGATGGACGGGCTGTTGTTGGGGGGAGCGGTTGGCATGGGATTTGCCGCTCTGGAAAGCACTGGCTATGCCTTTACGGTGTTCCTCCTCAGTCATGGTCATGTCGCGGCCTCACTGATAGAGACAGTCCTGCGGGGTCTAGTCGCGCCGTTTGGGCATGGGGTATGGACTGGCATTCTTGGTGCGGTGGTGTTCCGCGAGAGTACGCCACGCCGCTTTCGCATTACTGGCCTAGTGATCCTGACCTATCTGTTCGTTTCCTTCTTGCACGGTCTCTGGGATGGGTTGCCATCGACGATCCACGTTATTATCTCGCCCGGCCTTCCAATCCCGGTAACATCACTGATACTCGGCGTAGTCGGCTTGGTTATACTCACTCTCTTGTATCGGGGGGCGACGCTTCAGCAAAGACAACAGCCAACGGTAA
>JAFATZ010000207.1 GCA_019243675.1 Ktedonobacteraceae bacterium
GCATCGCTAAAATAGCCGCAAGGACAGGGGTTCATAGAAGCGACGAGCATGAAATTGGCAGGATAGGTGATTGTCCCTTGCGCGCGTGAGATGGTTACGACTTTGTCCTCTAACGGTTGGCGCAGTACTTCTAGGACGTTGTGTCCAAATTCCGGCAGTTCGTCCAGGAAGAGCACACCGCGATGCGCTAGGCTAATCTCACCCGGGTGCGGGATGCGTCCACCTCCAACGAGGCCTGCGTGACTGGCTGTATGATGAGGTGCGCGGAATGGTCGTTGTACGATTAACGGCACATCAGAGGGAAGCATACCGTTGACGCTATAGATTTTGGTCACCTCTAATGCTTCTCCGATGACCATACTCGGTAGGATAGATGGTAGGGTACGAGCAAGCAGTGTTTTGCCAGAACCAGGAGGACCACTCATCAAAATGTTGTGGCCTCCACTCGCCGCCACCTCTAGAGCGCGCTTGACATGCTCTTGGCCGCGCACCGCTGCCATGTCTTGTAGGTAAACGGCTTCCTTCGCATTATCTAACAGGTGCGGGTCGCGCACATATGGCTCGATCAGACGCTCTTGATTGAGATGAGCAACAAGTTGGCCTAGCGTCTCAACCGGATAGACCGTAATGCCCTCTACCAAGGTTGCCTCAAGAGCATCCACGGCTGGCACAAAGACGGCCTTGACTTGCTTCTCGCGTGCCAGTGCTACCATAGGAAGAACTCCATTGGTATGACGCACAGTACTGTCAAGAGAAAGTTCTCCAAGAAAGAGGTAGTCATTTATCTGTTCATCGGGGTTAATCTGCTCATGCGCCAACAGTATGCCTACCGCTATAGGTAGATCATAGGCTGGGCCTTCTTTACGTAAATCGGCGGGGGCAAGATTCACAGTAATATGTTTATAGGGGAAGGTACAACCGCTGTTCTTGATGGCGGCTCGTACACGTTCTTTTGCTTCGTTTACCGCTGCATCGGGAAGCCCAACAATCATAAACGCTTGCAGACCATTTGCAATGTCTACCTCTACTTCGATCAATGCACCATCCAAGCCAATTACAGCGCAGCTACGTACTATTGCCAACATACTCCACATAACCTCTTCATTATTTTGGAGTATTATGCACGAAAGCAGAGAAAAATGCAAGCCCTTAGGACTTATTAAGTGCCCATCATTTCTGCCCTGAGCGGTACATGACTCATAAGTTTGCAGCAGTAGGAATCACAATCACTTCTTGTCCCGACTTGAGCGGCGTCTTCAATCCGTGGGAACCGCTAATTACTTCGTTATTCACAAAGATTTTGATATGTCCACGTAGATACCCTTGTTCCGTACACAAACATTGCCATAGCAGGGGATGCTGCTGTTCTAAGGCAGCTAGCGCTTGCTCTACAGTCTTAGCATGCAGAGCGATCTGGCTCTTACCACCACTATAGGCACTGAGAGTTGAGGGCAGCCGCAAGGTTACTAGCGCTTTTTCTTCATCAGCCATAGAGTATCTACCTTTCTACAGCACCCTGCTGCAATATGTGCCTCTTCACTAGTTCCACCGCCTCTCCTACAGATGATACCACCATAGCACCTGCTTGTAACAGTTGTCCTACCAGTTTCAGGGCCTCACCATCGGTATAGTCACGTGTAGCCATCCCTGTGCGCTGTAGCTCATCATCATCGGTCTCAATCAATGTATTTGTAGCGCAAGTTGTATCTATACCCGTAGCAGTCAACAAGATTGTGGGTAGCCCACGTTGTGCTGCTGCTACTGCTTCCTGCAGTAGAACGAGATTGCCAGGACCAATCGGTGTGGAACAGAGGATGAGTACCACTGCATGGGCAAGGCACACCTGCACCTGTTCCACTGTGTCTGGTGCGATAGGCGCGTAGGGCTGTTCTACAATCACTTCTTGAGCAAGGCGCAAGGCGAGCGTATAATCACTGTCGCCGATGTTTAACGCCCCCGCACTGAATGGGATATGCGCATCGGCTAAAGCACGCATCATCAGTTCGCCCGAACCACCACCTGCGATCACGTGAACCAGAGCATGAACACGCTCTTTCTGCTCATCGCTGCTACCTGGAGGCAAGACGCTCAGATGCTCTGCACCGCGCAAAATACCCACCTGCACATTTACATCATAGACGCGACTGAGCAACCCCGGTTCCAACACCTGTGCAGGTCCCGCATTGGCTACGACACCACGTTGGAACAGTATCAACCGTGGAAAATAGCGTGCGGCCAGATTGAGATCGTGCATAGCGGCTACAACGGTCACTTCGCGCTCACGATTGAGGCGCTGCAGCAGTGCGAGGGTTTCAATTTGATACTTGATATCCAGATGCGCTGTAGGTTCATCAAGTAGCAGCACGAGTGGCTCTTGTGCCAGAGCCTTTGCAATCAGCACACGCTGGCGTTCACCGCCACTCAATTCATTGAAGACACGCTGAGCAAAAGCACTCACGTCGGCGCTATACATCGCATCCTGCACAATCATCTTATCACGAGCAGTAGGTACAGCAAAGGAGCCGACAAAGGGAATACGCCCTAAGCTTACCATATGCTCAGCAGTAAAAGCAAAGGGCATGTGCAGTTCCTGCGGCACCACAGCGATGCGCTGAGCCACTCCACGTCTACCCCAGCGCTGTAGACTACGCCCCGCCAGTAGCACTTCTCCCTGTTGCGGACGCAGTACGCCGCTCAGTAGGCGTAACAACGTAGTTTTGCCTGAACCATTCGGCCCCAGTAAACCAACCATCTCACCTGCTCCTATGGACAAGGAGACATCGTACAGTAGCGGCTCCCGTTTATATCCGAAGGTTACGTGCTGCATCTGTATATGCATTAATGCATTGCTTGTATTGTTGCTCATTTTTACCACCGATAATCTTGTTTGCCTCTTCTCAGCAGAAATAAGAAAAAAGGAGCTCCAACTAGCGCAGTAAATATCCCTACAGGCAATACGGCAGGCGCTATCACGACGCGAGCTAACAGGTC
>JAFATZ010000196.1 GCA_019243675.1 Ktedonobacteraceae bacterium
CCAAGATCACCTCGCTCTTGCAGACACGACTCACCGCTTCCAAAACAGCCCGAGCACTTAGTAAACCAGTACTTTGCACTGCGCAGAGTTGCACAGACGCTGGCAGATGTTGTGCGCGTATCCGCGTTTCGCCCTGTGTGGTGGTCACGATCAAGACAGGCACCTTACCTGACTGAAACACTGGCAGGTCAAGGCGAATATTGCCCTGTGCGGTCACAAAGACGTTCAAAGGTGGTGCTGGCTTGCCCAGACTGATCCGCAGGCGCTGGTAGGCCTCAGCAAGCGATGGATAAATATGCTGGGCAGTCCAGTGGTGACGGGGAGCCGACCGCAGTGTGCCAGCTCCAACGATCACCGCGTCGGCAATCGCTCGCAGCAGTCCCATCAGCATTTGATCGTGCTGGTTGAACCCACTGATGTCGCCACCGTCCGGATGGTCAGGGTCATTTAGCGCCACGACCCCATCCAGGGTGCTAACAAAGTTGCCAATGACAGTAGGCCGACCAGCATGTTGCAGCAGTTGCAGACGACCACACAAGGCTAATAGTTCAGGTGGTAGTGGTAAATCACTGCCGCGCTCCACCTCGAAGAGCGGCTCAAGTGGTGTCAGCGTGTTCATATATGCATCCCACACATGGAGAAGAACTCGGCCCGCAATGCTGGATCAGTTTCGTACTCACCACGCCAGGACGTAGTGCGGGTCAAGGACGTAGCTTCGCGAACACCCCGCATCTGGGTACAGAGGTGATGGGCTTGTAGAGAGACAGCGGCCCCATGTGGCTGGAGTATCGTGTCCAGAGCATCGGCGATCTGCTGGCCCATGCGTTCTTGCATGGTAAAGCGCTTGGCAAACAAGCGCACCAGTCGGGTCAGCTTGGAGATGCCGATAATGTGCTCCTTAGCGATGTAGCCGACATACGCCTGCCCGTGAAAAGGCAACGCGTGGTGCTCACAGAGCGCGAAAAACGGGATGGGTCCCTCAATGATTTGATTCAGACGACAGTCTGGTTCCCCACGACGTTCGGTCTCGAACAGCGTAAGCAATTTGGGGTCGCCCTCGTAGCCTTCGGTGGCGTCAAACAAGGCTTGCAGAAAGCGTTGCGGGGTCCGCTCAGTAGCGGGAGTATGCAGATCTAAGCCGAAGGCCGTCAAAATTTCGGCCATGTATCCTTCGAACTGCTGGACCTGCTCCTCTGAAAGGTGGCGACGGCGCACATCCATTACTGCCCGAACGTGTTGTTCATCAGGCTCGAAGTCAAAAGACATCCTTCATATTCCCTTTCCCTTGAACGGGCAGAACAACACTGTTCACCCCATCTCCCACAGACGATACCAGTAGGCGCATCTCGTTTCCCTTCCTCGTCCAAGTCCACACCTTGGATACTCTCGTGAAGCACCTTTTGTAGTGCTCCGGCCTCCGACGACCAGCGTCGGCAAGGCAAGCTTACTATTCTCTCTCATTGCTGTATTCGTATACCACACGTATGCTAGAAAGTCAAGGAACTCTTGGTTTTGAGTACCTGGGACTCTTATCCGATTGTCAGTTTGAGGGCAAAAATGTGGTACACTAGAGCAAGTGTAGTAATCAGAGAGCTTAATACAAATGCAGAGCAACGAAACAAGCAAAAACCTGGATGCAAGCGTGATTGCCGACAAAATTCGTGCGGTGTTTGATGAAACCAGTCAGCGCCGGACACGCACCCGTGAGCTTATAGAGAAGCGTTTGGTAGAACTTGCTACCAGTGGAGCCGATTTCACTATTGACGATCTCTGGCAGGCCATGCGTCAGGAGATGCCGCGCTTGGGAAGAGCTACCGTCTACCGTGCACTGGAGAAGCTGGTCAATATGGGGCTACTTGGTCGTATTGAGTTTGCAGACGGCACACATCACTATCGCGTCTGTGGTGACCGACATCACCATCACTTGACCTGCACGCAATGTCATTGCGTTGTAGAACTGGATGTGTGTCTCCCTGAAGATCAGTTCGCTGCTATTGGTAACCAGACAAAATTTGATATCGAAGGACACTCGCTGACGCTTTTTGGTCGCTGTGAGGACTGCCGCAACCAGCAGGAACCTGCCACTACCCTATAGGAGACAATGGAGCAGATGGTTTGACACATAGAATGTCGTCTCGCGAGGACGAACAACCCCAAGATGTACTAAGCAATAAACTGCCTAGGGTTTCCAAGAGGTCCTCATCCGAGTACTACAGCGATGAGCATCCAGAGATTCCCAAGGTGAGGCGTGCCTCGCTCTATCTCGATGAGAAGAACATACCGTTCAAAGATACTGATAAGAGCATCATGCGAGCACGGTCACACAGGTCAAGGGTATATGAGCCACCAACTCTAGCACGACGACCTCTACGCGAACAGAATCGGCAAGCACACACAATGCTTCTCTATCTACAAGACCTCAGCCACAATCAGAAGGTCATTCAGATTGGGACAATGACGCTTGTGGGCTTGATTCTCTTGCCTATCATTGTCAGTGTGCTCATCAATAGCTTTCACCCTGTAATGGGAAGGTTCTCTTTAGCGGGAGCAGGATCACTATATCCGCCCTCTACTAGTGCGCGTAGTACTGATCCTCACCAACTCGTCATCACGCCCACCGATACTGATCATCCTGCTCCACCGGTGTTTGCCACCGCAGCCTATCTACTTGATGCAGATACTGGTGCCACACTCTATGCAAAAAATCCTTTTATGCACCTTCCCGTCATGAGTACAACCAAGCTCATGACAGCTATCCTGGCGATAGAGCAGGGCAATCCCGATCAGAATATTACGATCAATGATACGATGCAGAATGACATCAACCAGCTTCCATCGGATAGTACACTCTTCGGGTTTAA
>JAFATZ010000262.1 GCA_019243675.1 Ktedonobacteraceae bacterium
GATTATGCTTCCTCGTCGCAAACAAGGGGTTTTTCTTAAGCGAGAGGTTGACGAGATTGTTCGCAAGATTGAAGCCGCAGTACTCTCAGTGCGAGGCCATGAGTATGTCTACAGGACGGCAACCATTGAGGACCTAGATGCTGAGAATGAGCTAGCACGATTGGTTTTTGGTGAGTATGCTGTTGTGTCAGAGACGGTTAAAGCTGTACAGGCATTTGTTGAGAAGAACCCATATATCAGTCACCATCTCTATGACCATAATCGTCTGGTTGCTTCTATTAATCTCGTGCCCTTGGTTCACGAGGCAATTATTGAGTTTAAAGAACAAGGGAAGCGGGGATGGACGTTTAGCGCAGACTGTATTGAGCAATTTGTACCTGGAAAACCACTTGAATGCATTATTATCGACATGATGACAACGTCCTTGGTTCCCTGGAAACAAAGAGAAGAGTATGCAGCGATGCTGCTGAGAAAGTTTGCATTGAGAACACTTCGGACGTGGGGAAGTCAGGGCATTGAGATTATTAGTGTTCACTCGAATGGAGGATCACCACAAGGAAAACAACTCCTAGAGGATGTGGGATTTACCTACCTGGGCAAGCGTGGCGGATGGGCCATTTATGAGTTAATACTTGAACAGGCAACAACACCTCTCCTGGTTCCGTATAAGCGCGCACTTGCCGAGTACAAGCAGAGCCATAATCAAGACCCTCTCCCCCACAAAAGCTGACCTACTCACCTCCAGAATTCTGCTTTCACAAAGAGCGATTTGGGGGTGATC
This sequence comes from Ktedonobacteraceae bacterium, assembly GCA_019243675.1. Classification (GTDB taxonomy): domain Bacteria; phylum Chloroflexota; class Ktedonobacteria; order Ktedonobacterales; family Ktedonobacteraceae; genus JAFATZ01. Next base: position 782 of record JAFATZ010000262.1, read on the forward strand.
TTGCAACAAAAAAAGAGAAGAAGTGGTATACTTAAGTATAATTGGCAACATATTTTAGTAGCAGATTGGTGGCAAAAATATGCAGTGGCTACGTGAACAAAAAACACCCCTACAACGGGTACGGCATGCATCAAACGCATTTCTGCGACAGACGCTCTCTATACCACGTACAATGGCGGCACCGACAGAGAATCAGAGAAGGACGGCACTCACTGGCTTCGTGCTAGGTATTTGCAGTCTCTTTACCGCGCTCTTTCCTCCCTGCGGTTTACCAATTGCCATTACTGGTATTATCATGTCCTCTTCCGGCTATCGGGTGCAGGCACTGCGCAAAATAGCCGCGACTGGACTCGTACTCTCTATCGTGGGCCTCGTGTTAACGATAGGAAGTATTACATTCGCCGTCGGGATGTACCTCAGTCACGTCTTGGCGTAGCTTGGTACTGATAGCGCTTAGCTTCTTTGCCTGCGCGTTATGACAAAGAAGCCTATTATTCCTATGGCCAAGAGCATGAGACCTGTGAGGGCACGTCCTTGCTGAGTGCTCAAGTCGAATGCTGCTAGCAGCACCTGCAATAGTGTAAAAACCAAGGGTTGCACAACTGGATGTGTGTTGGCATCTGGCTTGGTAATCTTGACTGTTGGCGTCTCAGCAACGTTGGGGGCGGCTGGAGGTGGAGTCGCCGTTGCAGTTGGCGCTGGATGCTGGCTAGCGAAAGACAAAGCGGGCGCGCTGGTCGAGTGGCCACCTGAAGGACCAGTAAAAGAGGCTGAAAAGATTCCCGATAGGAGGAAGAAAAGACCTATTACGGCTGCAAGTACACTGAGATTGCGCAATGCATTTTGAACGTAACTCGGTCTGGCTACACGCCGCAAAGGGAGTACTGGCCTGATCTCGTTAAAGGTTCGCACGGCTGCAGGAGGAGTAGCCTGCTCAGCAGAGAGCAAGAAGGAGCGTGGTAGCACAGGTGGTGGAAGGGCGTGCAGCAGCGCGACAGTTTGCCGCAACTCTGCTAGTGTTTGCCTGCACTGCTCACACCCCTTCAAGTGCTCCTCGCAGAGTGCCTGCTCTTGTGCGGAGAGCTGACCATCAAGAAATGCCGATAATTCTGTTATAGTAAAATGCCGCTCCTGCTTTGCCACGCTTACACTCCACTCCGAGAGTTCATAGAGACGAATCAGTATTTAGACGATATTTATGTGGTAAAAGTTCCTGATGTTGGCGTAGATAGGTGCGCAATCGCCCGCGACCTCGTGCGATGCGCGAACGTACGGTACCTAGCGTTGCCTGCGTTGTGGTCGCGATCTCCTCATAAGAAAGTCTCTGTATATCGCACAGCACCACTGCGACACGCTGGTCGAGCGGAAGCTGCTGTAACCCCTGTTGAATCACCCCTTGAAACTCCTGGCTAAGGAGCATTGCTTCGGGATTACTTTCTACCTCCTTTGTGGCAAGGATGCTTAATAAGCTGGAACTATGGGCTTCGTCTTCCTCTGTAAGCTCCTCTAATGACTCGACTGGGTGACGATGGACGCTCCGCCAGTGGTCGCAAGCCATATTTGAGCCAATGCGTAACAGCCAAGAACGAAACGAGGAACTACCACGGTAGCTTTGAATACTGCGATAAGCCGCAATAAACGTATTTTGTGTCACATCAGAGGCAACATCGTAATTGCCCAGCAAGCGGAACACCGCACTGTAGACAGTTTGCTGGTAGCGCAGCACTAATTGGTTAAACGCATCGACCTCTCCGCGCTGGCTGCGCACGATGAGAAGTTCCTCATCGTCGCGCACAGACTTGCTCATAGCTGGCTTACCTCGTGTGCTATTTGTGCCAGTCTATCATATTTTGCTACAATCGACTATCACCTATGATGAGAGCAATGCTCGCACATCCCGCTGCATAGCTGCATAGGTCTGATAACGGAGCGTAGTATCCTCAAACAGGGCACGGCTCAGTATAGACTCCAAAGCAGGTGAGATAGTAGGATTGAGGACGCGCACAGGCGGATAAGCAGGGTAATGCGGTGGGGGCACGTTGGTGAGCGCATGATGCATTGTGGCTGCCAGCGCATAGATGCAAGTGCGCTGGTCGTAAGGCTTATCTTGTATAGGCAGATAGGGTGAGACGACGAGCTTGCGCGTCGTACGAGACCGAGCAGCGGCTAGGTGAGCGTTCTGTGTGGGGAGAGAAGGCGGAGGCTGTATCTGAAAACCTGTGAGTATCGGCCTGTTGCGCGTTCTCTCGATAATAATATTCGTCGGCGAGATATCGTAGTGATACACAGGCGGCCGTTGCTGCTGCAGGAAGCTGAGTACATTCAACAAACTATGCATATAGCGCACTACTTCTGATTCAGACAGTGGATGAAGTATCTTCTGCAGATGTGCTTCGATACTTTCTCCATCAATATAGTTGAGGATCATATAGTAGTGTTTGCTTTCGGCAAAGCGGTCAATTACAGTCGGAAGCAAAGGGTGGTGCAACTGGGTGAACGCTGCCGTCGCTCGTTCATAGTATGCTATATCGTGAGCGCGTTGTGCTAGTGAACCATCGGCACACTCCCAGCGCTTGAGGAACACCTTCTGTGTACGCTGCTGGGTATCAATAGCTACTGCTGTCATCACTCTAGACTCTATCGTTTGCTTCAAAACGTAATTGATCATGTAGCGTCCCCGACCTACGCTTACTCCTTGTAATGGACTATGCTCAGCTACTAGTGGTGGAATAGTGAGCCGACCGCAGGCTGAGCAGCAGCGCTGCCCAAAGCGCACGCTGGCATCACAGTAAAGGCAAGTACGATTGTCCTGACTTGTGCCGCAGTTGCTGCACCGCTGCGCACCACTGCGATTCTGCTGTCCACAGTTGTAGCACACATAGCGTTGTTGGGCTGTCTTGATCGCATCTTCGTAAGCATTGGCGAAATCAAGAATGCTCCTGTAGCGCTGCTTATACTCTTTGGCCATCGCTCGTAACAGCACTGCAGCGACCTCAACGGGAATACGAGGATTCCATTGTTGCGGTGAGGGGGGCTGCTCATAAAAATGAGCATTCCACATCTCTGTAAGCTGCTTGTAGGCAAAGGGAAGATGATCGGTGAGCAGCTCATAGCAGCAGATGGCGAGTGCGTACTGATCGCTCTCGCGGCGTGGAGTGCCCTGCCATTGTTCAGGTGCCATGTGCGACGCTGTGCCAGTAACCTCCCCTAACGAGGCATGCGTTTGCACGCCCAGATACAGCGTCGTGCCAAAGTCCGCGAGCAGCAGTTGACCGTTACGTCCGATAAGCAGATTGCCTGGCTTCACATCCTGATGAATAAGTCCAGCATGGTGTATATAGTGCAGTGCTGCGGCTGCCTGCTGGACATACGGAACAAGCTCCTCGGCGAAAGCTGGCCGCCTGCTCCCATCGGCTTGGTGAAACAGATCCTTGATGGTCCTTGGTGCATACTCCATGATCAGATACGGCTGCTCATTTGTCAGTTGCCCAAAGTTGTAGACAGGCAAAATATTGGCATGCTGCATATTAGCGATACGGCGTGCTTCTTGAAAAAAGCTCGCTCGTACCTTGTCATTGAATTGATCGAGGCGCAGCACTTTTAGGGCCAGAATGCGGCTCAACGGCGCACATTCGCGTACTTTATATACATAGCCATAGCTTCCAGCACCAATAAAAGAGATCACCTCGTAGGCCGCAATATGTGCTCCCTCGACCAAAAAATCGCAACGTTGGCAACAAAGCGTGCCAGCGGGGTTATCATGCCCTGCACCATGCGGATTCAGACAACGAACCAAGCGCTTCATCCTACTTCTTTATAATAATTGATTTTCTTTACATATCTACGTCTGTAAGAAGCATGGGTTACTGTAAAAGAGACTAGAAAAAAGCAGGTAGCAATTCCGTGAGTGTGATATAATTTCTTATCGTTCACCCACTATGGAAGAGATTATACAGCATGATTGACTCCATATCAGCACAAGCATTCTTTGCTAGCTCGAAAACTGTTCCGTATGGATAGGTCATCAATGAGTAGATGGATAGCTCATTAACCCGAGTATGTGTGCATACACCGCGAAAGGAAGGAAAAACCTATGGCTCTTGAAGATTATCTGGAACCTGAAGTAGCGGTCACGGCCGTGGTAACTGCCGTCATTTTCTCACCGAGAGCACGCCGCTTGATCCGACGTGGTCTGGTCTATGGAACGGCAGGTCTACTAATAGCTGGCGATGCCATCACCTCATTTGCCCGTAACGTGGGTCAGGGCATGCAAGAGGCAAGCAATGCGACCCACAATGGAGCCAACCCAGTAAAGGCAACCGCGAACTCAACACAAAAGAACTCAACACAGAAGGCTGCAACAGGGAACACCAAACCACCTGCGGAAGGAACCGGAGAACAGATATCATGAGTCAGACACCAGGAGAACGGCCAGGTCAACCAACAACGGCACATGCTGAAGAACTGCTAGACAGTCTGGGACGGCGTATTGGCCTCTTCACCGCTCAGACAGGGCAGCGCATTCAAAACGTTGCCGCTTCTCTAGGTGACAGAGCAAACCGCGTGGAGCAGCCGAATACGGTACCAGGAGAGAAAGTACACTCGCCAACTAGAGCAAGAGCTGAGGAACAAGAGAAGCTAGCGATGGAAAGGGCCGAGGTGCTGGTAGACCGCGTAGGGCAGCGCCTTGGTCACTTCTTCGCTGCAACGGGCCTGCACATCCAGCGGACAGTAGCTCGCATACGCGAGGAAGTTGAGGATATAGAGGCAGAGGCTCAGCACATCCGCAAAAACAGAGCACGTCCACCCCAGTAAGCACAGCAATTTAGCAGAAGAACCTTCTAGAAAGAAAATGAGACAGTAAATGGGTGTTGCGTTTGCTGAGGAGCTTTGTGTTCTTCATACGCTTCCAGGTCGAGTGCGCATACATGTACCGCAATGGTCGGGGCAGGGAAAGCGCAGCTTAGAAACACAACTTCGCCAGATACAGGGAGTCCATAGTCTTCACGCCAATGAACTGACTGGCAACATTCTTATTCAGTATGAAACCTCGGTGACCGATGAGCAAACTATCCTTGCACAGGTGCGCTCACTTGATCTGCAGGTGAGCGATAAGCTCGAAGACAAACCGGAAATGCCATCCGTCCATCGTGAAAAACAAGGACGAACCATACGCGCCCACATTGCCGTTAGAGGCTTGGAACGTGATCCCCACCTGGCAAAGCGTGTGCTAGAACGACTGCAAAGCCATCCTGGAGTGCATGCAAGGGTAAACGCAATGATTGGTCGCATCCTTGTGGAGTTTACCGAACATGAAGTGGACCTGGCAGATCTGATCACTGACGTAGCTGACCTAGAACTGCCAAACCTAGCGGGAGAGGATCGCCCTGCTTATCCACTCGATCCGAGACCGTTAATCCAGAGCGCATTTCGCACAATTGGAGCAACACTCGGCTTTGGATTGCTTGCAGTCCGTCGCCTCTTCGCTTTGCAAGAACCTCTTCCCGGCTCAAATCTAGCTCTTCAAGCATCAAGCATCATCGGCATTCTGCAGGTTATCCCCCCTGTTCGTAATGGACTACGCCACTTCTTGGGGCGAACTACTGCTGATCTGCTCTTTAGCATTCCCAGTATCATTACTCTCACGTTAGCCAACAGTCCACTTGGCCTAGCAGTGGCTGGCGGAGAATCACTGCGCTTGTTGACCGAAGTGCAAGCGCGGCGGGCAGCCTGGCGTCGTCATGAAGAGCGAGTAGCGAACGCACCGTCAGCGCAACCCGATGCAGTCATCTCCCTTGAGACAGGTGAGCGCACACCTCTTGCAGCCAAGGTCTTGGAGGGAACTGGCACTGGCATTGGCCGAGACGGTATGCCTCAATCGGTGCTTCCAGGCTGCACGATTTCCCCTGGTACACGGCTCTACGGCGGCCCATTCATACTGAAATTAGAGCACGAAAAGACATGTGAAGCCTTCACTCCCGACCCTCGTCCCGCCCCACCTGCTCCGTCACTCTACGACCGCTATATGCACGTGCAGGGTCCATTCACCCTTGCCTATATGGCGCTCACCGCCCTACTTACCCGTTCCTTCAGTAGAACCATGGCGGCTTTGCTGCTAGTCAATCCGCGCACAGCACTCATTGGCATCGAAAGTGCGGATCTGAGTGCTTCCGCTCGGGTCATCCGCGCTGGTGTAACCGTGGTTGGGACGCGCCCAAATCGTCCTATTCGCCTCCCTGATCTCGTGCTGCTGGATGGGGCACGTTTGCTCACCGACAGACTCGAAGTGACGACCGCTTTACCACTCGCAGAGGAGAGCGACAGCACAGAAATTTTTGCACGAGCGGCAGTAGTAGCTGCCGCTGCTGGCTCACCATGGGGAGATGTCTTCAAAGCCACAGATAGCATTTCAGCTACCGATGGAGCGTTCGATGGCCAAACTGCCACCGCTCGCATTGAGGGTGTGTGCTATTCGCTTGGTGTGATAGATGACTGGAGTGCCTTACCGGAGGCTACGCGTCTGCGGCAGCTTGGCAACTATGTGCTGGTGCTGCACAGGGAGCTCCAGGAAAGACCGCTTGGGCTTTTTGTTTTGCGACCGCAGCTTGTGTCGGGAGTTTCGGATTTGGTTCAAACGTGCCAGCGCTACGGAGTGGAGCTTGGGATAGTGACCAGCGGCGATCAGCTTGCAGTCCAGGCACTTACCCACCGAGCACATATCCCAGTTCTTGAGAGTGACAATGCCCTGGAAGCCATTCGAGCGAAGCAGCAAGAAGGAGGATGTGTTGCGTTTGTTTCGGATAATGCAGGGGCTGAGGCGGGATTTGCTGCATGTGATCTCGCTATTGGCCTCAGCGATGGTCACAGTCGTCTACCTGCTCACGCTGATTTGCTCGCTCCCGATCTTCAAGCCGTAGCAGCAATTATCGAGACGGGCGCTCGTCGAGAGACAGCGGCACGTGATGCTGTCGGGCTGTCGGTTCTGTCCAACATTGTCGGTGCCGTGTGGGGCTTGCTAGGGATGCCGGGGATAGAGGTTGCCTCCCGTGCCGTTTCCATTACCTCGCTCACCGCGCTTGTTGATGGATGGGTGAGGTTACGTGGCGGAAAACGATCAGGCTCAATTCTTGCTACCCTCGTCGATCCTCATCCAGAGCGGTGGGGAGGACGCAGCGTGGAACAGGTGTTACACACCTTGCACACATCAGAGGAGGGGCTTACCAGCACCGAGGCGGATCAACGCTGGCAACAGGCTATCCCCCAGAGGCGACGCAATCGACTAGTAGCTGCACTGCTCGATCAACTACGTTCGCCATTACTGGGCATCCTTGCCGTTGGTGCAGGTCTCTCACTGCTTTTTGGCCCAACCGGTGATGTCATCATTATCATGGCAACAATTCTAGCCAATGTTGCAGTGGGCGCTTGGCAAGAACACAAGGCTGACCTGGTCGATGAAACGCTCAAGCGCTTAGGGACATCCACTGCACGGGTGCTGCGTGATAAGCACCCAGTGACGATCCCCGCCGACAAAGTTGTGCCCGGAGATGTACTCTTGCTGGCAGCAGGAGACCGCATTGCTGCCGATGCGCGCCTACTAGACTGCCAGACCTTGGAGGTGGATGAAGCTGCCTTAACAGGAGAGTCACTGCCCGTACACAAAGCTATCTATGGAGCAACGGATGCCAGCCGCATCGTCCTTGAGGGAAGCGACGTTACCACTGGAACAGGGCGTGCCGTCGTCTTTGCAGTCGGTCGGCAGACACGTATGGGTGCAACCGCCGCAGCGTTATCTACAGAAGAAGAACAGCAAAGCCCGCTCGGTGTAACCTTGAGCCAGATGCTGCGCGTTTTCGTCCCGCTTTCTGTAGCAGGAGGAGCACTCGTTGTTGCTTCTGGACTGCTGTGGGGAAGACCTCTCGCTGCTCTGTTGACAGTTGGAGCGACGATGGCCCTGACCGGTGTCCCCGAGGGCTTACCCATCCTCAGTAGGATAGGCGAAGCTGGAGTTGCCCGCCGCCTAGCTAGTCATAACGCGGTTGTGCGTCGTCTCTCAGCTATTGAGTCGCTGGGGCGAGTCAATGTCGCCTGCGCAGACAAAACAGGAACATTAACGAAGGGGCATTTGACGCTGAGCTTGGTGGCTGACAGCAACAGTGAAGCGAAGATACCCGGCAAACTGTCACCAGACTTGCGTTATGTGCTGCTGACAGCCGCGCTGGCCAGTCCGCACCCAGATACTCCATACGCGAGAGCGCATCCTACAGACGTTGCTGTGATTCAAAGTGCGCGGGACGCTGGTCTGGGTGCAGATATAGAGGTGAAGCACGAAGACGAGTTAGCATTCGATCCTGTGCGCTCTTTCCACGCCACGCTTACCCAGGGACGGCTCTGTGTCAAGGGAGCGCCAGAAGCGCTGCTTCCCAGATGTACCTCGGTGTTCTCGCATGCCGAGAAATGTCCTCTTGATGAGAGTAGCCGAGAAAGATTGCTTGCCCAAGCCAAACATCTAGCCGAACGCGGCCTGCGCCTACTGATGGTGGCCGAAGGTTCTTCTAGTCTGTCCCTTGACCATCCCCAAGAACTGACAGCCCTTGGCTTTGTAGGCATTAGTGACCCACTTCGCGATACTGTGCAAGCCGCAGTGCGCCGTTGCCACGAGGCGGGAGTTCGCGTGATCATGATTACTGGAGATCATCCAGCTACCGCCCGTACTATTGCACGTGAAGCTGGTCTACTCAATAATGGCGGTGAAGTGTTGACCGCAAGCGAGATTGCTCAACTCCAGAATGGTGAACTGGATGCGCGCCTAGAGCACGCGGTAGTGATTGCACGGGCAACACCCCTGGATAAGTTGCGTATTATCGAGAGCTTGCAGCGTCACGGGCATAGCGTTGCCATGACAGGCGATGGGGTGAACGATGCCCCAGCCCTTCGCCTCGCGGATGTCGGCGTAGCAATGGGACAGAGTGGTACAGAAGCGGCCCGTCAGACCGCCGATGTGGTGATTACTGACGATGATTTTTCCACACTGGTGGAGGCATTTGTCGAGGGCCGCAGCTTCTGGCACAACATTCGCCGTGCCCTCGGCTTGCTATTAGGTGGGAACCTGGGTGAACTGATCCTGGTTGTTGGAGCAAGTCTGCTTGGAGCCTCTACTCCGCTTACTGCCAGCCAAATTCTTGCAATGAATGCAATTACCGACATTTTACCGCCCTTGGCAGTTGTGTTGCAGCAACCCGAACACCACAACCTTGCCACACTCAGCCGAGAGGGTGAAGTTGCTCTGCACAAGCCTCTGCGCAATGAGATTTTACGTCGCGGTGCTGCAACGGCACTTCCCTCGCTTGTGAGCTACCTCGTCATGTTGGGTGCCAGTACGCTCCTAGAGGCGCGATCAGTTGCCTTCGCGAGTATTGTCACCACGCAACTTGCCCAAACGTTTGACGCTGGCCGATCTGAGGGCACGCTCACCAAACCCGTCCTGGGAGCAGTTGTAGGCTCCTCAGCTATGCTACTGGCTGCATTTGCAGTAGCGCCCCTACGTAATTTCCTGCAGCTCGTCGTGCCATCACCGCTGGGTTGGGCGCTTATTGGGTCGGGGACATTGGCCGCTGTCGTGTTGCACCGCTTGCTCACTTCATTGAGTAAGAATGGTTCAGCCTGTGTGCAACGAAATTAAGCAGTGCACAACAGTTTTTGTGGACAGGAACCAAAAAAGAAAAAGCTGTACGGCGATGCCGTACAGCTTTTTCTTTTTTGGCCTATGATAATTTATCCTACGCTACCTGACATCTCTAACTGGATCAAGCGGTTCAGCTCAACCGCGTACTCCATCGGTAGCTCCTTGGTGATCGGCTCAATGAAGCCATTGACGATCAAGGAGTAAGCTTCTGCCTCGTCGAGGCCACGGCTCATCAGGTAGAAGAGCTGGTCCTCGCCAACCTTGGAGACGGTAGCCTCGTGGCCAATTTCCGTCTGGTTCTCTTCGACACGAATGGTCGGGTAGGTGTCGGTGCGAGCGTCCTCATCGAGCAGTAGCGCGTCGCAACGCACACTGGACTTCGTATGATGCGCTCCTGGATTGACACGCACAAGGCCGCGATACGATGCGCGACCGGTACCCTTAGAAACCGATTTCGACAGAATCTGCGAGGTCGTATGTGGTGCCAGATGGGTCACTTTCGCGCCTGCATCCTGGTGCATACCGTCATTGGCAAAGGCAACTGACAGAATATCACCACGAGCGCCTGGCTCCATTAGTAGAACAGCGGGATACTTCATCGTCACTTTCGAGCCGAGGTTACCATCGACCCATTCCATTGTTGCATCGCGATAGGCCGCGGCGCGCTTCGTCACAAGATTGTAGACGTTCTTCGACCAGTTCTGGATGGTGGTATAGCGAACGCGAGCGCCCTCCATCACCTTGATCTCCACAACAGCACTATGCAGGCTATCGCTGGTGTAAGTCGGCGCTGTACAGCCCTCAACATAGTGAACATAGGAGCCAGGCGCAGCGATAATCAACGTACGCTCAAACTGGCCCATATTCTGTGCATTGATGCGGAAGTAGGCTTGTAGCGGCACCTCCACGCGCACATTCTCGGGGACATACACAAAGCTACCACCACTCCACACTGCACTATTGAGCGAGGCAAACTTGTTATCGGACGGTGGAATGACCGTGCCAAAGTGCTCCTTCACAATATCGGGATATTCACGTAGCGCCGTATCCATATCGGTGAAGATCACACCCAGCTTCTCCAGATCCTCGCGCACCTTGTGATAGACAGCCTCACTCTCATACTGCGCAGTTACACCAGCAAGATACTTCTGCTCTGCCTGTGGAATGCCCAAGCGGTCAAACGTATCCTTAATCTCGGGCGGAATCTCATCCCAGTTCTTCCCCTGTTGCGGCACCGGCTTAATGTAGTAGTAGATATTGTCGAAATCGATGCCGGACAGATCAGCGCCCCACGTCGGCATAGGACGTTTCTCGAAGAGCTCCAAGCTCTTAAGGCGGAACTGCCGCATCCAATGAGGCTCGCCCTTCATGTCGGAGATATTCTCGACGACCTTCTTATCCAAGCCCTTCTCGGACTTGTACGTGTAGTTTTCAGCTACATGGAACCCGGCAGTGTACGTGCCCTGTTCCAGCTCAAATGCCTGTCCACTCATTAAATCACTCCATTTGCAACTGATGCCTTGTCAGACAGCCTGTATAAGCCGAGGACATTTCCTCAAGCTTAATCCTTACTTCTGGACTCGGATTTATTTGTATTATATGGCTTTTGCGCCCCCTTGTCAAGGTATGCAGAGTGGAAGGAGTGATGACGTGTGTGTGGGTCTTCCAGACCCACACACACGTCATCACTCCTTCCTAATTTGTGCTTTATGCCTAAATTATTGATCTAGCAAACCCTGAGTTGGAAGATTAACTTTTTAAAGGGGGGCAAAAAAGTATGCTTATCTCAGTATTTCTTGGTTATAATGCCCAATTTGCCATTGACAAAAGCATGCGGCCTATGTTACACTAGATTTAGGCCACCGTTGTCCTTTTCTCTTTACTACCAGTAAAGAGGAGTTCTACTTGCTTCTTCTTTTTTTCGCGTTGTAGCGAGAGAGCAGAATCACTCTGTTCTTGGCAATGCTATGCCCCCGTTTTCTTCTTTCTCTCGCGTTGTAGCGAGCTAGCAAAAGCAGTGCAGTCCACTTGCTCTTTGTTAGCAGATTCAGCATGCCCGTTTTATCTGGCGGTTTGCTTGCAAAGTGCTGAATTTCTACAGCTATTGAACACGTATTACACGCTCGTTTTTCAGAAAGGTAGGTTCTCATGCAAGAAGTGCAGTCAGACAAGATATCTCCCTCACTTAGACCCATTGACTGTTTTGGTCTCACTCAACTCGCTGAAAAGGGGAAAACCAATCCCGCGAGTGGCAAAGTTACGCTCAAAGCAAAAACGGTCACCGAAGGGCAGTTCCGCAATCTCACCTTTATACGCGACCTTGCCCCAGTAATTATCGACGAGCCTCCGCACCTGCTCGGCGAGAACACGGCTCCGAACCCTTCTGAGTCCGTGCTTGCTGCTCTAGGTGCCTGCCTCGCAGTGGGATACGTGGCCAACGCCAGTTCTCGTGGTATTACTCTGAGCGAAATCAGTATCGAACTAGAAGGTGATATCGACGTCTCGGCAGTGTGGGGATTGGGCGACATACCGCCAGAGAAAGTCGCTGGCTTCACCGCAGTTCGGGTCAAAGCACACCTGGTAGGCGATGCATCGCGTGAGGAACTCGCCGAGATCGTTGCCCATGCCGACAGGTGGTCTCCGGTCGCCAATACACTGCGCAATCCCGTCGTCGTGACATCTACCCTTGCCTAGTGAGGCAAGAGGAATAGCGGGTCCTACAGCCCTCTATATGAATGTGTTGTATTGGTGCGCGTAACTACGTTCACGCGCACCAATACAACTTATACTGTCCCCATAGGGAACGCAAGGGAGAAAGAAAAATGGAAAAGAAGACACTTATTGACCCCATGGAACTTTCCATGCTCATGAAGACTGAGCCAGTTGTAGTCATTGATACACGCGACCCTGAACAGTATGCCATTTCGCATATTCCTGGAGCCGTCAATATCCGCGAGATATTTAGCTACCTGTCAACTTCAACGTCCGAAGGTTTGCTAAGCATGCAGGACATGTTTGCAAAACTTTTAGGCGATGCAGGGTTATCTGGCAAGGAATTAGCAGTTATCTACGAAGACGCGATGAATAACGGCTACGGTCAATCTTGTCGCGGCTACTTTTTACTCAAATATCTGGGGTATCCTAGCGTCTCGATACTGCATGGTGGATACAAGGCATGGCAGGACGCAGGTCTTCCTACCACAACGGAGGTCCCCACTCCCGAAAAGAAGACCTTCCCCCTCAACGTTGATTCTTCCATCCTCATTGATAAACAAGAGATGCTGAAAGCACTCAGCAATCCATCTATTATCAAACTCGATGTGCGCGATTTCGATGAATGGATGGGAGAAAGCTCATCTCCCTACGGAGTCGACTTTTGTCCACGTAAGGGAAGAATTCCTGGCGCGGTGCTGATCGAATGGTACAGCATGATGAAGCAGGCCTCAATGGTGCCCATGTTCAAGTCCAAAGAGGAGATGCTAGCCATCGCTAATGAGGTAGGCATCAAGCCTGACTCAATGGTGTATATCTACTGTTTCAAAGGGGCACGAGCCTCCAATACACTCGTTGCGCTTAAAGAAGCTGGTATTGAAAATGCAAAAATCTATTTTGCCTCGTGGAACGAGTGGTCACGGGATCCCTCGCTCCCTATTGAAGAGGGCGCACCCGATCCGAAACGACCAGCGGTAAGAGCATTGGTGCAGGCGTAAAGAGGTATTCCCAACTCTACGAGAGAGCAGTGCAATGACACTATTCAGACCGGAGAAAACCACCATGCAATCTATGCAGAGAGCTGTTATCAATACGCCCAACGGGTTCGCTAGCTGTGCTAGTGAACCCATTCTTCTTGAACTGAGCGAGGTCATTGCGCAGCATCTCAGACCAAACCTGCAACGAATTGATGCCGAAGGTGTGTATCCCAAAGAGTTCATGCATCTGGTGGGTACATTGGGTGGTTTCAGGCAGGGTTGTCCTACAACGTTAGGTGGCGCAGGCAAGGGCATTAAGTTTACCATGCAGGTGATGGAAGAGATAGCGAAAGAATGTGTGAGCACTGCGTTCATCGTTTGGTGTCAGACCGTTTGTAGCTGGTATATACAAAATAGCGAGAACGATCACCTCAAACAGCACGTCCTGCCCAAGATCATAACGGGACAAGCTCTAGCTGGGACTGGCTTATCTAATCCAATGAAGCATTTCTCTGGCATCGAAAACATTCACATTACTGCTACGCCCTATGCTGATGGCTTCATCCTCAACGGTACCGTCCCGTGGGTCTCCAACGTCGATACCGATCACTACTTTGCAGTTGGGGCAAAGATTGTGGAGACAAACGACTACCTCATGGCTATTGTGCTAGGAGGTTCGCAGGGGTTATCCTTAGGGAGTGGCGGACATTTCATTGCTTTAGAGGGAAGCAGCACCCGAAGCTGTATTCTCAGAAATGTCTTCGTTGACAAGGACTCTATTTTGTCTAGCCCTTGTGAAAACTTCGTGCAGCGCATTAAGCCCGGTTTTATCTTAAGCCAAACGGGTTTTGGCCTTGGGCTGGTAAGCAGTTGTGTTGAGTTGATAAAGCGCAGCAACAAGAGTAAGCGTCATGTAAACCGCTTTCTGGACGACCAAGCAGAAGATATTGAAGCTGACTTGTATGCGGCTCATCACAAAATTTACGCACTGGCCGACGAAATTGATTGCGGTGAGCGAGATGCTAGACCAGATCTCTTGAAGGAGGTCATACAAGCTCGTCTTCTTACCTCTCAACTGGTGCTGCGTGCATCTCAGTCTGCTATGCTCCATGCAGGAGCAAGCGGCTATCGTCTGCACAGTGCAGTTGAGAAAAAATTACGTGAAGCATATTTCGTGGCGATTGTCACTCCCGCACTTAAGCATCTAAAAAAGATGCTGTCCGATATGCAAGAGAGTCCAGCAGTCTAAAAAGGAGTGTTTTTTATGAACCGTGAAGAAGCCACCGCCCTGATTCTCGAAGCGAGGCGCGCAAAAGGTCTCACCTATGAAGCCATAGCCAATAAGGTTGGTCGCCATATCGTATGGACCACCGCAGCCCTGCTAGGCCAGGCTTCAATGAGCGCAGACGAGGCAGCACGCGCTGTTGCCATCTTAGAACTGGGACCAGAGGTCGCCCTCGCTTTGCAAGAATACCCCTTGAAAGGATCCTTATCAGAGGCCATTCCGGTTGATCCGCTTATCTATCGCTTTCATGAGATCACCCAGGTCTATGGCACGACTATAAAAGCTATCATCCATGAAATGTTTGGGGATGGCATCATGAGCGCTATCGACTTTGAGATGGACATTGAGAAGATAAAGGATCCAAAAGGGGACAGGGTGAAGATTACCTATAATGGTAAGTTCCTGCCCTACCGTAAGTGGTAATAGTGTTGTGCATGATGCACAAGACTATTACCATTTAACTGCCACGATAATATCGCGTTTCTTTATTACGCGATCAACCACATGCACAAACTGTGTATAGGGCGGCTCGTCATGCACTTTCAGGTGTGTCTGCCGCTCTAGTAGTTCTCTCATGCTAGCACGCTCGATACGTGTTGCGTTCCAGGCGAGCGCCAATGTACCACCAGGAAAGAGCAGGTTCTCCCACACAGGCAAGGCTTTGCCCAGCAGCGCCGAAATCTCACCCAAGTGCTGAATACCATAAGGTAAGTCACCAACGATGGCATGCATCCGTGATCCCCCTGCGACCTCGCGCAGATGCACATCGGCTTGCGTGCTGTCCCCGTGGGCTAGTACAAGCACGCGAGTATTGCCCTTGTGTCCGATCTCGAAGTGATAGCGCCGTCCAGCACGGCGGCCTCGCTCATCAACCTCTTTATAGGGAATACGCTCATGCTCCAGATATTGGCGAGTGAAGACAGCCGTAGTCTCAACATCCTGCTGTTCCAACTCGATCCCGAAGGCATCGTGACCAGCGGCCAAAGCGAGAAAGAGAGTCGTGCCCCCTCCGGCTAGTGGATCAAGCACGCGCAGTCGCCCACTAAACTGTGCCTTGTAGCTGCCAGCGCACAGAGCTACATTCAGTAAGACGCGGGTAAAGATTTCATTGGTTTTGCCCTTGTAGCGACGCGCCTCGGCCATTTCTAGTGGAACGAAGGGAGTGTAGTGCGGCTCCAGTGGTCGCAGCAGTGGACCTTGCACCTCGCCGATTTGCTCGAAGTATTGATACACTTCACTGATTGTTCCCAGGCGTGCCAGCACATCAAGCATCGCAGGCAAAGGGAAATGTTCCTCATCCACTATCACGAACAGATACTGTTGCCCAGCCAGGGTAGTGGGAGTAAAGCTGCTGACAGCACTTGCTAATGGACTAACCAATAGCTCTGGTGTCGCTAATGCGGTCGTCATCGTAGCGTATTGTGTGCTGCGTTGTGGTGCAATTTTGAGTGCGAGTTTCATGCGCGCAGTATAGCATATGACAGATACCCCTTCCCACTTATCTGCCGACGACATACAATAGATAGCAAACGCGTACAGATCAAATGTCAATCACAGCACAAACCAGGAGGCTTGGTATGCAAATCGTGACTGTTGCAGAAATGCGCGAACTGGAAGCACAGGCGGAGCGTCAATATGGCCTCACCTCGCACATCTTGATGCAGAACGCGGGCAAAAGTGCAGCCGACATCATAGAGCGTTACCTTCCCCCACACCATACAATGAATGGACTAGAGATGCTCTTCCTCATCGGCCCTGGCAACAACGGCGGTGACGGACTGGTGGTAGCACACCATCTGGAACAAGCCGGAGCATTTGTGAGCATCTACCGCTGGAAAGAGCACAAACTGACAGTGCGCGGTGAGGACATCAGCGCATCGAATACAGCAGCAGAGCTAGAGTCAGCAATCCAAAGCGCGGACTATGTCATTGACTCGCTGCTGGGCACTGGCAACTCGCGCCCCCTCACCGAGGATATGCGCAATCTACTTGAGCGCGTGTGCAAAGAGAAAGAGCAGCGCAGCGCTCTATGCATCGTTGCCATCGACCTACCCAGTGGATTGAACGCCGACACGGGAGCCGTTGACCCGGCCACACTGCACGCCGATATAACTATTACCTTTGCCTGTCCTAAACAGGGTTTTTTCTTTTTCCCAGGACGCGACTACATTGGCACACTCTATGTAGGTGACATAGGGCTGCCAGCGGAGATGGTGCAGCCGCTTCAGACAGAGATGTTGACCGACGACTTGGTGGCCGCTCTCTTGCCGCATCGCCCCTTGAACAGCAATAAAGGAACCTTTGGTAAAGTTATGCTGTTCTGTGGCTCACCTCCCTATCCAGGGTCCGCGTTCCTAGCTGGAAGCGCTGCAGGACGAGTCGGCGCTGGTTTGATTACCCTTGCAGTGACAGAAAAGATGTTGCCCATCTACGCAAGCGCATTTCACGAGGCCACGTTTGTTATTTTGCCCGAAGAGCAGGCGCAGAGCTTTGATCGTGCTCAGGTATTGATTGAGCACCTAGCAGGGTATCGCGCACTGCTCCTTGGCCCAGGGCTAGGCCAGTCTGCCAATACACGCGAGGTTCTCTTAGAGGTATTGGAGCACCTACGTTCACTGCCAGATGAGCAACGCCCTCACCTTGTCATCGACGCCGATGGATTGAATAACCTCTCCGCTTTAGAGCACTGGTGGACACTACTTCCTAAAAGCACTATTATCACTCCGCACCCTGGCGAAATGGGGCGTCTCTGCAACGGTTTGAAAGTATCAGGAGGCGATATAGAGCGTCTAGAACTGGCACGTAACAAGGCCAAAGAGTGGCAGGTTATTCTCGTGCTCAAAGGTGCCTGTACTATCATCACTACCCCCGACGACCGAACACGCATCAACTTCTTGGCCAACCCTGCCCTGGCCTCTGCGGGCACAGGTGATGTACTGGCAGGCATGATAGTGGGCCTACTCGCGCAAGAGCTATCCCCCTTGGAGGCCGCTAGCAGCGCAGTGTATCTACACACGGTGGCAGCAGATATGCTGAGCGAGCAATTAGGTAAGGCTGGTATGCTGGCCTCTGACCTGCTCTCCCATATTCCGCGAGCTATGGTCAAAATAGGGTAAGCGTCACCTTCTTAGGAAAGTGACGCTCACCTTAGTCTTACCCAGTAACAGTAATATCACCGCTCTCAAGGTCCCACTTGGCAAGAAGTTGGTGATAGGTGCCGTCTGCTTTCAACTGGTTGAAGGCAGTCTGTAGAGCAGTAAACATGGCGGTGTCGCCTTTGCGTATCGCAATGCCTTCGGGAACGACGTTGATGATCGAGCCGCCAATATCCAAAGCTGTCGGGTTCTGGCTCTGATAGTAGATGGTGATCGGTGAGTCTTGATAGGTCGCGTCCAGGTGACCTGCCATTAATGACTGCACCACGTCAGTTTGGTCTCCAATACTGAGCTGAATGTCAGGCTTCTTGTTCACTTTACAGGTCTGATCAGCGCCAGCCAAATAGTTCTGCTCTAACGAGCCTGATTGCACACCTACGTTCAGGCCGCACAGATCGTTTGGTGACTTGATATGCTTCGGGTTGCCCTTGCGCACCAGTAGCGACTGGCCTGATTTGAAGTAGGGCACGAAGTCTACCTGCTGCTGGCGCTGGGGGGTGATACTCATTGCTGAGATGACGACATCGACATTCTTAGCATTTAGCTTATCCAGAAGAAGATCAAAGCCTGTAGTGACAATGTCGGTCTTGAGTCCCATACGCTTGGCAATTGCCGTAATCAGATCAATGTCGAAGCCAACGAATCCTTCCCCAGTAGGATTGGCAAAGGTCTGCGGTGGAAGGTTTGTATCGCTGCCCACCGTCAAAGTACCAGGTGTGTGTAGGTCAGGGGCTGAGCCACTACCCGTGCTTACACCAGCACAGGCGCTGAAAAACAGCGAAAAGATAGTACAACTCGCCAGAAGTAGCATACTAAGTGAAATACGTCGTTTGTATAACATGGAAGAGAACCTCCTTGTATCTTCGTAATTTGTTAAAGATCACGTAGGGGGGATGATTGAGCATGCCCCCAGTACAGAGCGTGCTCAATCATCCCCCCTACGCGCGACCAACACACGGTCCGCTCATTAGCGCGGCAGGAGACTAAGTACATGCAGGGCATACTGCAAAGAATCTGTGGACACTTGCAGATCACCAGCAAAGGGATTATTGATGATGGCAATAAGCCAGAGCGACATGGCGATGATGCTGACGAGTAGTCCTGTCAGCACGAGATGCAGCCGAGCGTTCTCTATCTCTAAGATCATACCCAAATAGACGACCACCATCCCTCCAGCGAGGAGCACCAGCCAGAAATAGTCGGGGATAGAGGTAGCTGACTGAAGGCGGAAGAGCCGATCCTGACTCAGGGTGCTCAAACTATTCAGTGCGTTGGCAGTCACCGCAGTCTGCGGCAGTTTCTGTTGTATCACGTTAAACATCGCTTGCAGATCCTGGGAACCCTCCACAGACCCAAAGTGGTCTCCTCCAGTCTGCTGCATCATGGGCCATTCATCGTTGATCACTAGTTCGGTGTAGTGGCGAAGCCGATCATGCATGATACCCCGTATGGGTTCAGGAAACGAGGCAGAATAGCGAGCCGTCACCACAATAGCTGCTGCTTCTTGCGAGACGGCATGGTCAGCCGCACCGAATGCTTCCCAGACGTAGATGACCAAAAATCCGAGCAACACCGCATAGACGACACTCACCGTGGCAAAAATGAACCCAATCGACTCATTACTCATCAATTTCATTTTGCGACGGCGCAGCAGTAACACCCCCAAAGTGGTGACAGCAATAGAGCCACCCACGAAGAGAATGAAAAGCAACCACGACGGGAAGCTCAAAAATAATGCACTCATGATAAAAGTCTCCTAAGTTGTTCCTACACTGAAGGTATTTCTTGCTCCTCAGTTCTTCTCATCATGGAAGTTGACATACCAGTGCTGGCCACTGCAGAACGGTTTGTTCTTGGACTGACCGCACCGACACAACGCATAGTGCTCCCGCGAGGAACCCTCTGCCCGTGGCTCCTCGTTGCCTTGCTCGTCTTTGAGCGGGATACCACCCGTGACGCGATAGGGCCCATCCTTGGAGACCGTGATCATCGGCTCACGACCCTGATCGACCTCGTCGCGACGCTCTACCCCGTCAAGGGCATAACTCAGCGCACCCGAGGGGCACGCTCGCACCGCTGCGATAATCTCTTGCTTCTTGGCTCCGTTCGCATCAATCCACGGGTCCTGGTGCAGGCGGAAGACCGACGCTAGATTGTCTGTGCAGAAGCCAGAGTGCTGGCAGATGCCACGATTATCCAGGACCGTGATCTGCTCACCCACGTAGCTGTCTTGGTGATCGGCCACACGGTCGGGATCCTTCTTGCCAGTGAACCCGAGACGCGTATGCGTCCCATCACAGAAGGGCTTGATGGCCGAGCCACCACAGCGACACAGGGCCATTTGCGGGCGTGCCGCTATGCGCTCTGCCCGCGAGTTCTGCAGACTCTGGGCATTGGTCACCAGATAGGGACCGTTGCGCGAGGCTTGGATGCTACATGGCAGGCCCACTTCCATCTCTTTCAACTCGGCCACTTTGGCTGCCACCCCACGCGGACCATCCACCGGGGCAAATTGGCAAGCCACATCCTGCAAGGCCGCCGTGGCTTCCTGCACCTCGGTGGGAACCGTGGGATTCACGCGCAGTCTGGTGGCAATCTTGGCCAGTTGCCAGAGTCGCTCCCCGAAGAAGACCCACGCGGACTGTTTATGCGGCAGCAGGTGGATATCGCGGTTGTAGCCAAAGCCGGGAC
>JAFATZ010000281.1 GCA_019243675.1 Ktedonobacteraceae bacterium
GCAGCAATGGTAATATGACCCACTTCGCCTGCGGTCCCTGTCAGACCCGTGTACAGACTGCCATTTTGCACGATGCCGGAGCCAATGCCAGTGCCAACGAAGATACAGACGAAGTTATGGTAACCTTTCCCCGCACCATAGAGATATTCGCCCAAAGCCGCCACTTCTACATCATTACCGACGGCGACAGGTTTGCTAAATTGCTTGCTCAGAAGAGCACCTATAGGCATATCGTGAACATCCAGGTTAGGCCCATCGATAATAACTCCTGCTTTGTGGTCTATCTGTCCGGCAGCTCCAACGCCAACCGCGATAAGTTCTGTGCCTTGGGAAAGCTTCGCGTCCTCCAACGCTGCAGTAGCAAGCTCAATGGTATGCTGCGAGATAAACTCTTGCCCACGTTCAGCGCGTGTGCGCTTACGCGCAGAGGCAACTACTTCACCGGATGTGATATCAATGACTGCGGCAAGAGTTTTGGTTCCCCCCAAGTCAATACCCAGGGCATAGGCTTTTTCTTTCGACATAGTATTCACTCACTTTTTTTTATAAATGGGAGACTCAATCCAGGCTGGACGTCGAGATCAAGACCATGCTGTTCGCCAAGACTGAGATGAAAGAAGGCGGCGCTAGCAATCATAGCAGCATTGTCAGTACAAAGACTGACAGCAGGAAAACTGAGGTGAATATGCAGCGGTGACAATTCTTGCTGCAGACGAGCGCGTAAGCTCGTGTTAGCAGCTACTCCACCAGCCAGCACGACCTGCTTGACCCGATATTCCTGGGCCGCAAGACGCGTCTTCACCGCCAGTACATCAACAATCGCTTCTTGAAAACTAGACGCTAGCAATGCAACGTTAGGTATTCCCTGCTGGGCTGCTTGCACACCCATGCGGGTATACTGGCTCACTTGCTTGCCATCGTTGCTCTCAGTTGCACCTTCGGCGAGATGGAGCATGGCTGTCTTCAAACCACTGAAGCTGAAGTCGTAGCAGCCGCGCAACCAGGCTCGTGGTAAGCGATAACTATTACGAGCCTGAGCAACAGATTTCTGCTGGTGCAGCAGCTCCTCTTCGGCCCGCTGAGCTGCCTTTTGAATGGCAGGGCCACCGGGGTAGCCAAGCCCGAGAATGCGGGCGACTTTATCAAAAGCTTCGCCAGCCGCGTCATCACGTGTGCGACCGAGCAATTGGTAATGGCCATGTTCCGGCACGAATACCAATTCACTATGGGCACCCGAGACGATCAGGCAGATGAGAGGAAAGACAGGATCACCCTCCTGGTAGCCCCAATGTTCAGGAGTAGAGCTGGCGATGAGCGTGTTTTCTTGGCGCAACCAGTTAGCATAGATATGCGCTTCGAGATGATTGACGCCGAGGAAGGGCAGAGTATGCGCCAGTGCAAGCGTCTTCCCCACTGTCAGACCGACAAGCAGTGATCCTGCTAGACCAGGGCCATAGGTGGCAGCGACAGCATCAATCTTCTCCCATGAGCATCCTGCCTGCTCTAAGGCCATTTCGAGCACGGGGAGAATGGTTGTCAGTTGTTGTCGTGAGGCAACTTCGGGCACTACTCCGCCGTAGCGATTGTGAATTTCTGTCTGAGAGGCCACAACATTCGAGAGGATGTAACGACCATCCTTGACGAGAGCAGCTCCAGTTTCGTCACACGAACTTTCTATACCGAGTACAAGCATAGGACTACTGTACTTCCAGTTTTTTCAGTAGGGCGTTTTTTAACCCTTGAAATTTGTGCTTGTAGCTAGGGGTATTGATCTCCTCTGTCCACATAATGAGCGCATCTTCCTGGTTATCGCTGTAGTAGCGATGACGTATACCAGCCTCGCGAAAACCATATTTGTGATAAAGGTTCTGCGCGATATAATTGGACATACGCACCTCAAGCGTTACCCACTTGGCCCCAATGTCGTAAGCAATATCAATCAAACCCGTCAGCATAAATTCTCCCAAACCCTGGCGTCGGTAGTCAGGATGCATTGCTATTGTCGTAATGTGAGCCTCATCGAGCATCAACCATAAACCAGCAAAGCCAATAATCGAGTTCAATTCGGGGGAAGACATAGTGATAGCGGGACGGCTAGGCAAGAGAGAAAGAGGGAAGAGACGATTTTTTCGTGGCTTCTCTAGCTCTTGCTGCGGCGTAACTGCGTATTCCTCCATAAGGTGTGTATCACGTAAGACGATGTAATGCGCCCAACGATTATCCTGTAATTCCTTGCGATAGGCGCTTGGAGGCCACGTTGATGGATATGCTAGACGCTCAATTTCGACGACACGAGGTACGTCCGGCATGGTCATCTGGTCAATGGCGTAACGCACCTTGTTTCCTTTCTGTACCTATTCTCATCTGCCTTCTTCTCACCTACGAGCTATTGTAGACCACTTAGTAGCACCTGCTTGCGCGTACTGGTAGTAATTGAAGGACGGCGCAAGTAGAGAGGTTCGAGTAATAATGGATCATTCACCTCACCTCTGTGCAGGTGCTGTTGTGCCAGCATAGCCAGAGTTGAGGCAGGTCTAGCAGCTTCGACACTACTCACAAAGCAACTCTGCTCTCCCATCTGTGCATGCAATACCTGACGCGATGCCGCGCTCAATTCACCACAAAACAGAAAGGAGGAAGCCTCAATCTGCTCATGCAAACGTTCTACTAATTGCAGTGGTGTGAGCAACAGATACTCGCTCAAGTGTTGCATAGTATAGCAGATACTACCATCACCATTGTACTGTTTTTCAAATGCATAGCAAGCAGCGTAGAGTTCTGAGCGCCCAGCCTCTAGCACGGCGCAGATAGGACCCATCCAATGTCGTTGCTGTGCAGCAATACAATCCAGTGTACTCACGCCCACAAGAGGTTTTTTTAGTGCGAACGCCAGCGTTTTTGCCGTGGCGAGTGCTACACGCACCCCATTGAAGGAGCCAGGGCCAGTCGCCACCGCCACAGCATCAACTTGCTGCAAGGCAATACTACACTCAGCAAAGAGACGCTGAATGGATGTCAGCAACTCAACGCTATGATTGTTGCCGATATGCCATGTGTACTCCGCATAGAGATCATCCTCTGAGCAAAGAGCTACACTGGCCTGACGCGTCGAGGTATCAAGAGCTAGTAGTAGCATAGTGAAATTGTCGCAATAATTCATAGTAGCGCTGCCCCACTGCGGTAAACAGTAGACTGCGCTCTGTCTCACTTATCATCTTCAGACGAATATGCAATCGCTCAGCAGGCCAGAGCAGATCAGCCTTAGCAGCCCACTCAATCACACACACATCCGAACCGTAGAAGTAGTCTTCAAAACCAAGATCAATAATCTCGTCAGGATTGTCGAGTCGGTAGAGATCAAAATGATACAAGGCTAGTCCTCGCTGCGTTTCATTTTCTGTATCCGAGCGAGACTGACTAGTATACTCTTTCAGCAAGGTAAATGTTGGGCTACTGACAACATCGGTGATGCCCATGCCTTTGGCTAATCCTTGTGTAAAAGTAGTCTTGCCTGTTCCCAACTGTCCATCCAGTAGTAACAGTTCTCCTCCACATAGCAATGCTCCCAGCCGCATAGCAAGACGCTGCGTCTCTTCTGAGCTATGACTGATGATGTCGCAGGTGATCGTCGCTTCTTCCTCCCGCCTCTACTTGAAAAATCTGCTCATCAAGAGCATTATTTTTGCATTATATCATAATAGT
>JAFATZ010000287.1 GCA_019243675.1 Ktedonobacteraceae bacterium
AGGCGGCAGGCTAGGTGATATACTGAAAAAGAGAATCAAGAATAGAGCAGGAGAGATTCATGGCAGATAATCACTACCAGGTTGCGGTAATTGGCGCAGGTCCAGGCGGCTATGTTGCCGCTATTCGCGCAGCCCAACTCGGTGCAAAGACCGCTATTGTCGAGAAACAATATCTTGGCGGTACCTGTCTCAATGTCGGCTGTATTCCATCCAAAGCGATGTTACATATCGCTGAGTGGATGTACCATTTGCACAACCTCGACAAACTAGGCATTCATCTACCACAGCCCCCTACTTTCGATATGGCTGGGGCTGTTGCTTTCAAAGACAAAGTCGTTAAACGTATGACGAGTGGCGTCGGTATGCTGATGAAGGGCAATAATATTGCTGTCTACGATGGGCTAGGTGTGGTCGATGCCTCTCGCTCCGTTACTGTCAGTAAAGCTGATGGCAGCCAGGATAAGTTCAGCGCTGACAATATCATTCTCGCGACGGGTTCCGTGCCCTTGATGCTGCCTTGTCCCGGTATTGATGGGCGCAATGTGTTGAACAGCGATACCTGCTGGAATCTGCCCAAGACGCCTGAGAGCGTGATCTGTGTGGGTGGCGGCGTGATCGGTGTCGAATTGGCCTGCATGTTTAATGCACTTGGTGCGAAGGTCACCATCGTTGAGATGCTGCCGAACATCCTAGCCCCTGTCGATGACGAAGTACGTCGCTTGCTCGTTCGTGCTCTTAGTGAACGTGGGATACAGATCATTACAAGCACGAAGGTCGAGGCGATAGGGGAAGAGGGCGAGCAGAAAAAGGTGAGCGCCACCAGCGACGATGGCCAGCAGAGCTTTACGGGCGAGTATGTGCTCATGGCGGTGAGCCGCCGCGCTAACACAAGCGGTCTGGAGCAACTGATTAAACAGGGACTCGAGAATGATCGTGGGCGCGTGCGTGTAAATGATAAGATGGAGACGAACTTATCCGGTATCTATGCCATTGGTGACCTAGTACACGGAGCTGGACTCGCTCACGTCGCTTCTACCGAGGGTGAGGTGGCAGCAAACAATAGTATGGGGCACGAGACACATATGGACTATGGTATTGTTCCCAACCCCATCTACACCTTCCCCGAAATCGCCTACGTCGGTGTAAGCGAGGTCGAGGCCAAACATCGGTATCCCGAAGCCCGCATTGACCGCTTCCCTTGGTCGGCTATTGGTAAAGCCGTTGCTATTGACCAGACCGAGGGCTTCACCAAAGTCATTATAGGCAAATACGGAGAAATTCTCGGTGCGCATATCATTGGTCCCGACGCTACCAATCTCATCAGCGAGTACTCTGTTGCTATGCGTGGCGAATTGACAGTCGATGAGATCAGTGAGACCATTCACCCGCACCCCACGCTCAGCGAAGGATTGCGTGAGGCAGTGCTCGCCGTTGAGGGGCGTCCATTGCATGTTCCACCGAAGAGGCAGGCAACGACGGGAGTTTCCAAGCGTTGAGAAAAAGCAGGGTTCTGGGATCAAGACAGCTTGCCGCATTCTTATGCAGAAATAAGCACATTATGTCAACATAAACGACATAAGATCGCGCCCAACTAGAATCGTTCCTTGGTAGCCTCTATGTACCGCCTGAGCCTGTAATTGAGCGGCGTTGATCTGCCGATACAGATGGGAGCACACGATGATCTTTGCTTGTGACGCCACGGCAAGCTCGATGATTTCTGTGTCTTCTATATGCCCCGAGTCGATGATAGCAAGGTCGACATTCTTGAGAAAGGCTCTTTCTTGAGCATGAAAAGACGAGTCGCCAGTGAGCGCATAGCGTTTTGTACCCCAGGTGAAGCGTATGCCGTGGTTACCCGCTGGCGGTAGGCTTACCGACTCGAATGAATGCTCGCCTATTGCGAAGGGGCCTGCGGCAATTTCATGTACTAGCACAGAGTACGAGGGCTGCTGAAAACTGCTAGGGCCAAAAAGCTGCATCAGCCCCTCAACAAGCTGTTTAACTCCACTGGGGCCGTAGATGTGAAGGTCACAGGTGCGTGGGTTAGCTCGTGACCAAGCACTTGCGTGCAAGAGGGGTACGAGGTCGGACACGTGATCGGGATGAAAATGCGAGAGGATGACGTGTTGCACTTGGCAGTGTTGCACGCCAACCTCCAAGAGGCGCTGCACGACACCGTGCCCACAATCGAAAAGGATGAGGGTGTTATCCAGTTCGAGCAACACGCTTGAGGCACGCCGCTCGTGTTCAATCTGGCATGTTCCAGTACCTAGCAGTGTTAGAGTGCTCATATGTCCTGGTTAACTATCATCAGTGGAAAGAGTGGGCAAATTCCCTCGTAGCTCTTTCCTAGATTTCCTTTATTTACTCTCTTCTTCTGAGGAAGGAGGTTTTTGCTGTTCAGACTCTTCCAGATTTTCGGGCTGCTTTCCACGAATAGCAGTGTTCCAGGGTGATTCGACATCAGTCTCAGGCAAAAGCGGAGTGTGGCCTGGACCAGACGCGGGAGCACGTGCCTGCATAGGGTCTTGGCTATACTTGGGGAAGCGTTCATTACGTGCATCCCGGTCGCCTAGCGTAGTGGCAGGTATCGAAGCATTCCGTCCACCCAGTGTGTCGTAGACGGGATGAGGCGTATCTTCCACAGCAGGATGCTCTGCCTCAGCAGCGGTTTGCTGCTGTGCCTGTTGGCGGTCCTGTTCAGCCTGTTGCATCAGAGCCTGCTCTTGCTCTGCCTCAGCCTGCTGCTGACGCGCAATCTGCTGCTCTCGCTCAGCTTGTTGTTGCTCTACAGCCTGCTTCTGCTGCGCAGCTTGCTGCCGAATGGTCGCGTCACGCTGCTCAAGCGCCTGCGCAGCCATCATCGGATCGCGCTCCATCGACTCCCTTTGCTGCTGCGTGATCGTACCTTTGGCTATCACACTCTCACTATGAAACAGGTAATGCGATTGCATTGGGTCTAGGGTGCCAGGGGGAGCCTGTTCTACCATCTGTGCGAAGTGCTCCAAGTCTCTCTGCAGCGTCTCGTCGAAACGGCTATCGACACCTGCTCTATCGACTAACTCACCCAGCACACCCGCTGGTGGCGTGTAGCTCAGATACACATCGACCACTGTACGATTCTCTTCCATCGCAGAGAACTCGACCCTCCCTCTATTCTCCAATCCGCGTATCGAACGCCAAGCGACCTGCCTGTCGGGAATCCACTCTTCGTTCACCGCATCCCACTCGCGAGTGCCCATTATCTGCGCCACCCAGTGGCTACGCTGCTCATCATAATACGTTACTTCTTTCACGAAGCTCATAAACTTCGGAAAGTCATTAAAGTGCGTAAAAAGCGAATATACCTGATGGACAGGTGCATTTACCTCAACTGATGCGTGATGTTCCGACATATAACCCTTCCTTATTTAACCGACCGCCTCTTTATATGATAGTCTTTGCAGCACATATATTAGAGCATTACAGGGGACATGACTACCGTAAGGATAGCCGTGCCCCCGTAATGCTCTGCAGTCGACACTTTGAGTCTCCCTGGAAGAGCTTGATGCATTAACTTTGCCTTTGCTCAGCTTCGACTTCTCTCTGCTGGGATTGACTCTGACCAGCTTCAACTGCTCCCTGCTGGGATTGACTCTGTCCAGTATTGACGCTAATACGCCTTGGGCGGCTAGCCGGGCTAACGGGAATGGTAATCTTCAGCATCCCATGCTCGCAGCTCGTTTGAATGTTATCGGCGTCAATCGGACGAGCAAAAGTAATTGAGCGCTCAAACGAGCCAGAACTAATCTCGCGCATTAACCAATTTCTCTGCTGAGACTGGCTCGTGCCCGATGCTTGCTGCTGCGGCTGAGTGGACGCCTGATTTGCTCCCTCAGCCTGACCTGTGCTCTGGGTCGCTGCCTGGCCTTCTTGCCCACTCTGAGCCTGCGGGTAGGAAGACTGATAGCTGCCCCTGACGGTCAACGTGTTTTGATGAACCGTCACCTCAATATCCTCTGGTTTAACGCCAGGGAGAGAGACATTTACCTCGTAGCCCTGCTCCGTCTCACAGACATCCATAGGTGCATAGACATTCTGTCCACTTTCGGACACCGAGTGAGGATGGACAAAGCTTCTTTCAAAGAGTTGATCCATAGCGCGCCGCAAACTGAGAGCTTCGCGCCAAGGGTTATAAGGATACATTGACATGTTGTTTGTTACCTCCTTGTATCTTACTGACTTCGTACGAGATGCTTTCATCTCCATTAGTGACACGTTCTAGCATGGAGGAATGTGTCACTAATGGAGTGGGTATCCCACGGTACGAGCATACGAACTGATACATGCTGAGCGGGACGGGTCTCTGACAGAAGAAGAACACAAAGAACTTGAGAGCTATTTGGTCATTGAACATCTTATGGAACTGATCAAACTTGAAGCCCACCACCAACTGAGGCAACGGGCATCCTAAGACGATGACCAAAGGGCGCGCCCAACAGGACTCGAACCTGCGACCTAGTGTTTAGAAGACACTTGCTCTATCCACTGAGCTATGGGCGCAATGTTGCAGGGAATGCACTGCATTCCCTGTGCGGTTATCATGATAGCAAGTTGCGCTGTGGTAGTCAAGCATT
>JAFATZ010000311.1 GCA_019243675.1 Ktedonobacteraceae bacterium
CAACGCTCCTGAGACACGCACGAATGACGCTGACTGCCAAAGCTAGAGGAATAATTCTTCTGGCCTTTAATAGGAAGTCTACATGGGAATGTGGGAAATAACAGACATTTCTTGAAACATATAGGGACAGATTTAAGTGCTACAGAAGGCATTCAGTCAAGACAGGGAATATTGAAACATGAAAGGCTATGGAGTATTTCTTTCCAACTTACGCAGTAGCGTAGGTCTGTCTTTAGAAGAGCTAGCGAGGCTGGTTGGAACCAGTAAAAGCACACTTTCTCGTTTAGAAAACGATGATATCGCGCAACCGTTCAAGGGAACCATGCGGAAGTTCGTACTCTCTCTTGCCCAAGTACTCTGCACATCCAGACGAGAAACTGAGCGCTATCTTGAGTTAGCAGGGGTTGATCGGTCGTTACTCACCGATGTAGAAGAAATCCAGGTAGGATTTCTTCCTCGCATTGCCCCTGGATCGCCGGATGAACAAACTCACCTTGAGCGGTTAGCATATATCTACAAGGATTTTTTAGAACAACTAGGGGCGAAAGAAGCTGAGGTAGGGATAAGCAGTTCACCGCCTAACCTGAAGCTCAAAATCCAAGAGTACACGAACATCTTGCAAGAGGTCCAGAAAAGGCTTGACATCTTTGACAGTGGGGAGGGACCAAAAGAACCGAGTGAACTACAAGCGGTTCGAATACATCACGCCGAAGCTTTAGAAGGGAAAATAGTCGTGGGATATCAATATGGCGAAGAATTAAACAGTGATATTATCAAGTCCAGCCTGTACTCACTTGCGTCACTGAACGCTCAATGGTTGATGCAGCTTGCTGACATAGAGCGTTTTGCTGTTGATGACTGCATCATTCTCACCAATAGTAAGAACTTTCAGGGATGGGACCCCAATGAAATCAAAACAACGGTTCTCAGCACACGCCTGCCTATTCCTGATGATCTGGAAAAGCTGAAACAAGAGAAACTTCCAGTTATTGAGAAGGACTACTTTAACTCTTCTCATTATCGGCTTGTGTCATTTACGCCTTCATTCAGCGACCTTGATCAATTGGAAGTCACACTTGCCCCTCTTGGGTTTCACGAGTACTACAGTATCACCCCGTTCTTTGATGAGCCATTGCTCACAGCACTAGATGGCTCGAACGTCTCTATTCGTCAAAAATATGGAAATACTGCACTGACCTACAGTTCAACAGATCGAGGAACGAGCCTCATTCCTGCACCCGTAAGCATTCAGTGTGTTGTGGTCACAGCAGATCAGCAAATTATCCTCATGCGGCGCTCTTCCTCTGTAGCTTTCTACCCGAACCACTGGTCAGCCTCTTTTGAGGAAACTATGAATGCGCCTGGACTTGACCGCAAGGGACGGCCCTCGCGCTCTGACGATGCTGACTTCTTTGCAGCTGCTCTTCGAGGACTTGAAGAGGAACTTGCCGTCTCGCAGGATGATGTAGAGAGCATCAAGGTCATTTCCTTGAATGTGGAATATCTCACGCTCTCAATGGATGTAATCGCCCTGATCAAGCTTCGCCTTACCGGAGAAGAGATCAGAGAAAATTGGATAGTCGAGGCTTGGGATAGAGACGAAGCGTCAAAGTTTGCACTGCTCTCTGCTCATCTTCCTGCGGTAGTTGAGAAGCTCTTTAGCCGGACCTTATGGCACCCTACCGCCCGTATGCGTCTAATCCAATTCCTCTTTCACACATACGGAGTGAAAGTAGTGGCATCAGCAGTCAAAGCAAAACAACAATCTTAGCAACTCTTTTCATCGCCCCCAAGACACTATCCTCACAAGAGGGTAGCTTTGGGGTAAATCCTGTCAGAAAACGCTCTCTTGTCAAACACTAGTTACGTATACCCATATGCTTGATCTCGTAGGGGGCTATTTTTAGAACATTAGTTCAGAAATGCATACATTTGACTACATTTTTGAAAACAGTTAAACCCTCCTTGTGCGTTTAACTTTTTGGTGACAACGTCATGTAGGCACAAATTAGCTCCTGATACAGCGTTTATCTAGTATGGTACCACTCTCTTCAGCGCTGAAGAGAGTGGGCCTCATAGAAATGCAAAGAAAGTTTCCTGTATAAGGA
>JAFATZ010000387.1 GCA_019243675.1 Ktedonobacteraceae bacterium
GGCGTGTGTAAACTGGGCAGACGAGCGCAACCAATGGGTGCGCATGAGGAGGATTCTAAAGTAGATGGCGCGTTATACTGGCCCCGTCTGCAAGCTGTGCAGGCGTGAAGGGGTAAAACTTTTCTTAAAGGGCGACAAGTGTATTACTAAATGCACATTTGAGCGTCGGAGCAGCAAACCAGGACAGCACGGTAGCAGCCGTAATCGTAAAGAATCTGGTTATGCTAAGCAGCTCCGTGAGAAGCAGAAGGTGCGACGTACCTACGGCGTGTTGGAGCGTCAGTTCCATAAGCACTTTACTACTGCCGCTCGCCGTCCGGGTAAAACTAGTGAGAATTTGCTCCAAATTCTGGAGATGCGTTTGGACAACTTAGTATATCGTCTAGGTTTTGCCGATTCTCGTGCTCAGGCTCGCCAACTCGTCTGTCACGGCCATTTCGCTGTGAATGGTCGCAAGACAGATATCCCGTCTTTTATAGCTAAGCCTAACGATGTCATTACCGTACGTGAACGAAGTAAGGGAACAGAATACTTTAAAACTCGCGCTTTGCTCCTTCCGCAAAAAGATGTCAGTTCCTGGCTACGTCTGGATACGGATACGATGACGGGGCGCGTTATCACCATACCCTCACGGGCAGACTTGGAATTGCCATTTGAGGAACAGATGGTGGTTGAATTTTATCAGCGATAGTCTGGCGAAGATATCTTGGACTACCAATGTTTCTCCTTTCTGGGCCCTCAGCATTGTGCTGAATGACGTTATGATGTACCCGAAACGGGGAGTGGTGGAAAAAGAAAGGCAGGATAGAACCTTGCTAGATATTACTCTGCCTCGCATTAAAAATACAAAAACACAGGGAAATTATGCGAGTTATGATATTGAGCCATTAGAGGCGGGGTACGGAATGACCCTGGGCAATGCGCTGAGGCGTGTGTTGTTGTCGTCGTTGCCGGGTGCAGCAGTAACCTCGATTCGTATCGAAGGCGTCCAACACGAATTTCAAGACATTCCGAATGTCGTGGAGGACGTGACGGATATCGTTCTGAATGTGAAGAAGCTACGTCTTCGCTCATTCTCAGACCATCCCGTGTCTATACGTCTGGAAGTGAGCGGTGAGCGTGAGGTGACGGCAGCCGATATTGTACCCCCCAGCACCGTAGAGATCGTGAATCCCGAGTTGCACATTGCAACACTTGACAATGAGAATGCTCACCTCGATATGGAACTGGCAGTTGACACTGGAAGAGGGTATGTCCCTGCTGATTCAAAAGACGATCAACCCATAGGTGTCATTCCGATCGATGCCATCTACACTCCTGTGCAAAAAGTCAACTATACGGTTGAACACACACGTGTGGGGCAGATGACAAACTTTGATAAAATTATTCTTGAAATCACGACGGATGGAACCATCTCGCCAGATGAGGCACTGCGTCAGAGCGCCGATATTCTTGTGCGGCACTTTACCCTGCTTGCCAACTATCGTGCTCAGTTACATGAGCTGGAAAAGGCTCCATTGAGCAGTTTGCCCATCCCACCAAAGATTTATGAGGCACCCATCGAAGAACTTGATCTCTCTGTACGTGCATATAACTGCCTCAAACGCAGTAATATCACTAAGGTCGGTCAGGTACTTTCTATGAATGAGGATGATCTGCTCGGTGTCCGTAACTTTGGCGAGAAGAGTTTGCAGGAGCTGCGCGAGCGCCTACTCGCTCGTAATTACCTGCCCAACCCACGTACTAGCACCGTCGGAGCCGATATGGACGGCGATCACGAAATGGAGGAGTAAGTTGAGGCACCGAGTTGCCGGTAATCGCATGGGTATGCCAGAACCACGTCGCCGTGCCGCACGGCGTAACTTAATGGCAGGTCTCATTCGCTATGACCGTATAAAGACCACCGAAACACGAGCGAACGCTATTCAAGGCGAAGTTGAAAAGCTCATACATAAAGCGGTGCAGGCTCGTCTTGCGGCCCGGAAACATCTCAGTTCGGTAGTAGCCGATGAGGAGAAGGCCACACAGATACTGGAGTTTGCCCGTCAAGGCCGCTTCTCACTTGATGCACGCGTTGCCTCGAATGAGGAGCGTGCTAACCAGATGAAAGCGCCACTTACCGAGAAGGGGCGTAAGTTCTTGGAGGATAAGCTCAAGGCAAGACGCGAAGCATTGCTCAAAATCATCTCTGATGAGCAAGAAGCGACAAGAGCATTGCAGGCCGCTTACGATGCTATGGTGATTGAGCTAAATGCACGTCGCCACATCCTGAGCGCGCTTCCCGATGAGCTAGTTGTCAAAAAGATGTTTGACGAGTTAGCTCCTCGCTATGCCAACCGTGCAGGGGGTTATACTCGTATCACGAAGTTGGGGAAGCGTAAGGGTGACGCCGCTGATATAGCACAGATCGCCCTTATGTAGGAGCTTCTAGCAGAGTGGGGAAGCGCGATCAGGGCGAGGAACATGAACATTGTGTGTGGTATCGAGTACGACGGTACCGACTACCATGGCTTTCAGCGCCAACCCGACAGCCACGGAGCTACGGTGCAGGGGGTGCTAGAGCAGGCAATTGTCTCTATCTCGGGTGAGCACTGCGCGATACACGGAGCAGGTCGCACAGATGCAGGAGTACATGCGAGTGGGCAAGTCGTCAATTTTCACACGCGCTCGCCCTTAACGTTGTCGGTGTGGCAGCGAGCACTGAACGCTCTATTGCCTGATTCGGTGGCGATACGCTGGATAAAGGAAGCTCCAGAAGGCTTCCACGCTCGTTTTAGCGCACTCAGTCGCTCCTATCGCTATACTATCTGCAATGATAGTGTGCCATCTCCGCTGAGCGCACGTTATAGCTACTACTACTCACGGGCGTTGGACGTAGGACTGATGCAAGATGCGTGCCAATACTTGATAGGACGCAAAGATTTCGGAGCCTTTGGGCACAGTCCAGAAGAGACGAATCCGCGCAAGCCTGGGCCGCATCACTGCATTCGTACGATGACGGAAGCACGTTGTACGCGCCAGGAGACGAATGGGTTTGTCTATTGTGATTTTACTGCTGATGCCTTCTTGACGGGTATGGTTCGCAGACTAGTCGGAACTTTGTTACTGGTCGGGCAGCAGCGTCTCTATCTTGATGAATTTGCTACAATTGTGCAACGTGCGCAGAAGACGCATCCTGCTTCAGCGGCTCCACCACATGGGCTGTGTCTGGTACAGGTTGTGTATCCTGAGAAGTTTGGAGTTAACGCATAATGATGAAGACATATAGCGCTAAGGCTGCTGACTTGAAACCGCAATGGTATGTTATTGATGCCGAGGGACAGATTCTAGGTCGCCTGGCCTCGCAGATCGCACAAATCTTGCGCGGAAAGCATAAGCCAACATTCACTCCGCATCTTCAAAGCGGAGACTTTGTGATTGTTATCAACGCAGCCAAGATTGCTGTCACGGGCAAGCGCCTAGATCAGAAAATTTACTATCGCCATAGTCAATATCCCGGGGGCTTGAAGCAGAAGACCCTGCGCCAGACCCTCGAAGGCAAATATCCAGAGCGTGCCTTAATACACGCTGTACACGGTATGGTCATGCATAATCGTCTAGGTGCGCGCATTATGAGCCACTTGAAAGTGTATGCCGGCCCTATGCACCCACATCAGGCGCAGAAGCCAATTCTCTGGACTGGCCCAGAGGCTCTACTCAAACAGCAACCCGAGGCGTAGGGGCCCGATTTATCGTGCCCAATGACCAATGAGAGGAGGAAATACCTTGGCCGATACGATCAAAGGAGAGTACTACTACGGAATGGGACGGCGTAAGACGTCTGTAGCTCGTGTGCGTCTTTTTCCCAACGGTGATGGCAGTATCATTATCAACGGCAAATCTGCTCAGAACTATTTTGGGGAGCGTGGCACAACTCTGGCGGTTTTCACTTCGCCGCTACGCTTGCTTGATCTAGGCGATGCCTACACCATGACGATTCGCGTTGTAGGAGGTGGCATAAGTGGTCAGGCCGGAGCGATTCGTCACGCGCTGGCTCGTGCGCTGGTGCGCATGAACCCCGATTTTAAAGCGGCCCTGCGCAAAGCTGGCTATCTGACACGCGATCCACGTATGAAGGAGCGCAAGAAGCCGGGCTTGAAGCGCGCCCGTAAGGCTCCACAGTATACAAAGCGCTAAAAGATAAAAGTAGTATAGTCTTAAAAGTCAAGGGGAAAACGAATTTTTCCCCTTGACTTTTAAGACTATACTACTTATGTTGCGGTACTTGAACGTAGACTGGCGTACACCACTGCTCTCGATACTCTGCTATATTCCCTCGTACCACGTTAAAGTACAACTCTTGCAGCCTGCGGCCAACTGTCCCGATTTCTCCATTGCCCACTGGCCGCTGATCCACGCTAATCACAGGAGCAATCTGTGCTCCCGTGCCACACAAAAAGACTTCGTCAGCAACGTACAGCTCTGTGCGATCAACCTGACGCTCATGTGTGATGTAGGCGAGCTCGCGCTGCCCTAGCCTCATAACTGAGTCGCGTGTAATACCGAGGAGGATATTCTCACTTGGCGAAGGTGTGATGAACTCGCCATTCATGACTAGAAAGATATTTTCCGCACTTCCCTCTGAGACATGCCCCTCACTAGTAAGCATAATGGCTTCGTCGAAGCCGTTTTGTATAGCCTCACTTTTGGCAAGTGCGGCATTGATATAGCTACCAATGACCTTAGCACGAGCCGGAATGGCGTTATCGTCGATACGACGCCACGAAGAGACGCAGCAACGCAGACCTCTAGTACTGACATAGTCTCCCTGTGGCTCAGAAGTAAGTATGAAACTGTCCTCAACATCATGCAGCCGTACGCCCAAAGCAAGACTGCTTTTGTACGCAACGGGACGGATATATACATCTTCCTTCTGCCCATTGCGTCTGACCAGTTCTGTACTTATATCGATAAGCTGATCAATGCTGTAAGGCAGCGCTATCTGCAAAATTTTGCATGAGTGCACAAGGCGTTCATAGTGCTCGCGAGCACGAAACAGATAGACCTGCTGATCACGCTCGTTCCAGTAGCCGCGAATGCCTTCAAAGCACCCTGTTCCGTAAGCAAAGCCATGTGTGCGTACGGAAATGAAGCCTTGCTCTGCAGATAGAAACTTGCCATTCATGAAGAATTCTTTTGCGTTCATTCTGTATGGATAAGTGGTACTATTGCTACTTATCTTTCCTCCTTCTAAGCTTTTATATCACACATGACGTATATGAGGCAACTTTGTCTCATGTGTGTCATATGTGATATCTTTTCTTCATGTGATATATAGGGCTTTGCAATTCTGCCCAGAACCATTGAGCAGTTGCTGCCCCTCACCCAGAAACGTGAGAGGTGGTGTGGCTAGGGCAGGCGCACCCGCCCTAGCCACACCACCTCTCGAAAAATTGGGCGGGGTGGGATTGCGATGAGAATCAGATTTCTGAAAGTGAGGCTTTTTAATGTATCAGCGTAGCATAGTTGCGTATGCACGACATATATCCATTCTCCTTGTGTTTTTCTGCTCTGTCATACTATTGTGCTCAGCTTGTGGCGGCTCTACGGCTCCCAATGACACCTCGGCTCTAGCGGCTAAACAGGTGCTCACATTTCCTAACGTTGGCACTGCCGAAATAGGCTATCTTGACCCCGCCTTGGGACCAGATACGAACTCGGCTATTGCTGTGAATATGATTTATAGTGGTCTGGTCAAAACTGACAAAGATTTGAATGTTCTCCCCGATCAGGCTACTTGGAGTATTTCAGACAGTGGTAAGGTGTACACTTTTACCCTTGCCTCAAACTTACAGTTCTCCGATGGCACACCCGTAACCGCGCAGGACTATGTATATACCTGGACACGGGCACTGTTGCCAGAGGTCAATTCTCCCATTGCTATCTTTTTTGAGAAACCGATTGTGGGTGCAAATGATGTAAATACTGGCAAGGCAAAGGAGTTGGCAGGTGTAAAAGCTCTCGACGCTCACACTCTGCAGGTGACGCTAACGCGACCGACTCCATATTTCCTGGCCGATCTCACTACTTCACTCTTCTTTCCACTTAACCACCGCATCATTGATAAGTATGGTCAAAAGAATTGGATACAGTATGCGGCCGACAATGGCATTGGCACAGGGCCGTTTATGGTCAAGAGATGGCAGCATAATGTCAAGATGACACTAGTACCTAATCCTCACTACTATGGCCAAAAGACGAAGTTGACAACAGTAGAGATGTCCTTCGTCAAAGATCAGTCCACTGCGTTCCAGTCATACCAGGCAGGTCAGTACGATTTTACATGGAACCTTACTGTGACAGATCAAGCTGTAGCAAGAAATACACCAGGATTCAAAATTCTACCAATTTTACAGACAGACTCCCTCTTCTTCGATAATACCAAGCCGCCTTTCGACAACCTAGCAATACGCCAGGCATTTGCGTACGCTACTGATAAGTTTACCCTGGCACATGTCTTCTTCAAGGACTCGGTAACGCCCGCTCCCACGATTATTCCTCCTGGTATGCCCGGCTATCAGTCAGACTACCAGGGCATTCCCTATGACCGAGGGAAGGCAAAGGCACTATTACAATCTGTTTATCCCGACGTGAGTAAGGTTCCTCCGATTATCTTCTCCTTCCCTAGCTCGCAGGTAACGCCTGATGAGGCTGCTGTTCTGCAACAGATGTGGCAGAACGCCCTGGATATTCAGGTAAAACTGCGCCCCGTCGAATTAAACGCCTACAACGACGAGGCAATGAAGCATGAGATACAGTTTGGCTTTATCGAGTGGACGGCTGACTTCCCCGACCCATACGACTGGCTGACGCTTAATCTTTTTTCCACAGCAACCAATAATAATGGTGCGTGGAGAGATGCGACCTTTGACCAGTTAGTCACAACTGCCGACACAACTTCTTCTGGCACTGAGCGCATTGCACTCTACAACCGGGCAGAGCAGATCGCCATCTCCAATGTAGGCTGGCTGCCGCTTGACCACGAGACGGAGACGGCGATTATCCCATCCTGGGTGCATGGAGTGACACTCAATAGTACTGGGCTGTTCTTTGGCGATTGGTCGGAGGTGTACATCACGCAACATTAGTGAAATAGTGTCGGTAGCAGCAGTTGTGCAGCGTACGTAATGTGCCACAGGGTGAGTAGGGCAGTAAGTACGGCTAAGCCAATGTGGAACACACGCCAGTAACGAATGATATAGCGATAGCATTGCTCGCGCTGTAACGCCGTTTGTACGCTGTGTAGTGCGGAGATATGTTCCTGAGCGCCCGGAATAAGCCCACCGGGGCGAGTCAAGGGACTACGTTTCTCTGGGACGAAGCGATATTGGGGAGTATCGCGGCTTAGCTCTTGTGGCGTTTCTTCTAAGGTAATGTAGGCTAGATCCCACGAGGTTTGTAGATCGGGGGAGGAAGCAAAACGCCTTGGGCGTTTCTCTTTGGGTGGTGTTACATCGAAAGCCGCAAGCTCCTGGGTATTATGGACGACAATATGCTGCAATTGCTGCGAGATGGTCTCAATGCGGTCTTCCCCCTGAGCAGTAAGTGCCTTATGTACTTCTGTGGCGATGAGGCGCGGTATAATTTGATCTAGACTACGCCCGATGAAACCACTGATGACCAGAGCGATCAGACTGTAGAGGGCATAGGTCCCTGAAAGCAGGTTGAAATTGCCAAAGGAGTGCATAAATAGCAGCGCTAGTCCCATGACACCAAAGGCGACATGCCAATGTAATGCGGCATTCAGATGTCCGAGAGCACGCTTGCGCGAGCGACGCCGCAAGGTATACAGTGCGGCAGCTAGACCCAAACACAGCGTTCCAGCCACCGCGTAACTCAATCCCAGACTACTATCAGGAGCTAGATCGGTCGCCACACGATTATACCAAAGGTACAGAACGCCAGCGCCAGTAATAACGAGCAGCGCTACGAGAAGGCTCTTTCCCCAAGCACGAGTGAGAGAGAAAAAATACCAGGGATAGCCCTTTTCTCCTTCGCTATGCATCTACTATTCCTCCCATCCTGAACGCAGCAAACGTACCTTGAGCAACATCATCATAGCGTCACGGTGTAGTCCCACTGGGCAAGGATCTACACACGCACCACATTGGTAACAAGACCGAGCAAAGTGTGCCACTGCAGGTGAGATGCTTCCTGAAAGGGTTTGGCAGTTTAAGACATCTATCGTAATCGGCTCTGCTAGGGCGGGGCAAGCCAGCAAGCATTCGTTACAACCAATACAAGCTTGTATTTCCTGTGCTATCTGCGGTCCTGTTTTATGTAATAACACTGGTTTAAACATCTAACACCTCTTCTTTTGTATTACGTTCAGGCGCAACCGTCGGCATTTTATTGCTGTATGACCACAGATTGCGTGGGGCAGAGCGTCTCTTAGATGGGGAACGCGGCACACCTCCAGATGCGCTAGGTTTCGACAATGTAGGCAGGTTCCCTGTAAATGGACTCATCTCCTCATCTAAGTTGACATATGCACTAACCTGCACCCTTGCAGGCAAAGGTTCTGTATAGTGTGCCTGTTCTTGAGTCAGCGATGGTGTTGCCCCCAAGGGACCGGTTACTGGAAGGAGCCTTACCTGTGAAGGGGGGTTAGGCACTGCAACGTGTCCTTTCTGCGGCATGAGTATGCTATGAGCAGCTCGTGAACGGAGTTGAGAGAGGTATTTACGCGCATCGAAATTACCCTTCAGTAACGCTTTGGTGATGTCGCGCACAGCAAGGCCCTCGTCGATAATGCGTTTAATAGCCAAGCTGTCGGGCTGAGTAGCACCAAGTGAGAGATACCCGATGAGTCGGTTATCTACCAGCGTCATACGTCGATAGCCGCCCTGGCTGGTATCGACCAGCTCGGTTACATCATTGCCCGTGGCTAATGGATTACCCACAGTGAGCATAGAAAGTTCACCTAATTGTGTCGCATGCCATTGCACCCCGAACGACTCTGTCGCTTCACGGCCTGCCATCATTGCACCAGCAATGCGGCCTTGCAAAACAGCGGCATACCATTGAGGGCGTGTCTCATAGGTTCCCGTCTGTGGGTTTTGCAAAGCAGCCACATCCCCTGCCGCGTAGATATTGGGTATACTAGTGCGCAGTTGGTCATCGACCAGGATACCATGCTCGCAATGCAGAGGTGTATCGCAGTGCTCGGCAAGAACACACGCTGGCTGGGTACCAGTGCATGTAAGCACCAGTTGGCAGGGAAGTAACTGCTTTTGTTTGGTCACGATGCCAGCGACCATGCCCACTCTGCCCATAATACCCACCGCTTCCGTCTCCATATAGACACTGGCTCCTCCTGCGCGGCGTACTCGCGCTATGACCGTCTCTGACGCGTGCTGATCGAGTACGTGAGGCATGAAGGTTGCACTACGAATAAGCCAGTGGACGTGAATACCTCTCTGAAGCAATGCCATCACAGTTTCGATAGCATGCGGCCCACCGCCTACCACTGCTGCCTCACGTAGCTCATGCAGACGGCGACGCAGGTCTAAATAGTCCTGCAAACGGTGCAGTGTGAGCACACCATCAAAATTACGTCCTGGCAAATGAGAAGGGAACCCACGCGGTGTACTGCCTGTAGCGATTAAAAGCTCTTCATAGCCAAAACCACGTCCACCGTCCAGCTCCACGAACTTCTGCTGAGCGTGAATGTATTCAACCCGTGCTGTCACTACATGAATACGCTCGGCACGTTCCTTTCCTGCTGGATACGCCAGTAATTGGTCGCGTTCAAGCTTACCAAGAACGAACTGCTTCAAGGCTGGAGTATTAATGGTAGGATGAATTTGCTCGGTAATAATAACGATACGTGTATTAGGCGCGTAACGACGAGCTTCGAGTGCGGCAGTCACCCCGGCGATACCATTGCCTATAATTACAATATTTGCACTATCCAGGTGCGGCCTACCTATCCTAGTATAGGGGGGAATCGGTACAGTTGCTTGCCTGCTCATCACGTCTCACTCACTTTCCTTTTAAAAGTCCCTAAAGAAGGGATATTGGGGCATGATTGTCGCGAGCCAACGTGTATTATTATATATCAAGCTATCTCTTGTACTGTGGAGTTTCTCAAAAAAGTAGTCCAAATGTCTTATATGGCAAAACTCGTAGAGGTTTAATTAATCATATCCAACATACTTTATCTTATTTAAAGGGGAGAAGGACATATATTAAGCATGAAGTGTAATTAGACCTCTTTGGGCAGCCAGCGAAACTGCTTCCGTACGATTAGTGGCCCCCAATTTACCCATGATCGAGCTAACGTGAAACTTGACGGTGCGTTCGCTAATGATGAGGCGAGTGGCAATCTCTTTGTTGGGCATCCCCTGGGCAACCAGACGGAGCACCTCTAGTTCACGCTCCGTTAACTCTTCTATCACTGGCATATCTCTGTCTTGTTTTGGTACAGTACTTGTCTCACCCTGCTGAACGACGTGACGCAGCAGCTTAGAGGCAACGATCGGTTGCAAGAGCGAGCCACCCTGGTGCGTTACGCGGATTGCGTTGAAGATATCATCTCGCGGAGCACCCTTTAACAGGTAGCCATTGGCTCCAGCTTGTATGGCATGAATGATACGCTCGTCATTGTCAAAAGCTGTGAAGACGATGATACGGGGATTGCGCTGCAACTGTAACTGGTGAATGC
This sequence comes from Ktedonobacteraceae bacterium, assembly GCA_019243675.1. Lineage (GTDB taxonomy): Bacteria > Chloroflexota > Ktedonobacteria > Ktedonobacterales > Ktedonobacteraceae > JAFATZ01. Next base: position 10,706 of record JAFATZ010000387.1, read on the forward strand.
GCTTGATGGTTTCAACGCCATCCATAACAGGCATTTCGAGATCAAGCAAAAGCAGGTCGGGCTGCAATTGCGCTACTTGCTGTAGTACCTTGTCGCCGCTTGCGCTTTCGCCAACCACCTCAAAATCAGGCTGCGTCTCCAACACAGCACGCAAGCCTTCCCGTACAATAGGATGATCGTCGGCAAGCAAAATGCGGATTGTAGCTGTCATAGTAGCCAGACCTCCTGATCACAGTGGTAGACGACTAAGTATATCATCTCACTACTCTAAGTGTCCCAGTCTGCTCTAGAGACTCTATAGCCTTACATAATGGTCATGCTGCAGGCTCCAACAAACGCCGCGAAGAGACGTGCCCATACTGGCTCATCCTGGTAGAGATACTCTGGATGGCATGCCACAGCCATCATGAAGCGCTGTTCAGGTATCTCCATTAGCTCTGCCACGCCATCCTCGGCATAACCCGTGATACACACTCCTCTGCCTAGCACCTTCACCCCTTGGTGATGCAGGCTGTTCGCATTCAGTTCGCGCACGCCTAGTATCTCCTCCATCCGGCTACCAGCCTTGACAGAGACACGATGAACAATCTGATTGCGCGGCAAGTCCCAGTTAGCATGTCGCAAGCTGCCTGGATACATCGTCGTCAAATCCTGGTAGAGGCTACCACCCAGGGCCACGTTCAATATTTGCATTCCCCTGCAGATACCTAGAGTTGGAAGACCTTTCTCTATTGCCCACTGCACTAAAGCTAACTCAAATTCGTCGAGCCTAGGATCAACCGGACCCAACATTGGATGAGGGTCCTCACTGTACAGCCGCGGCTGGATATCACTACCACCGGAAAGGAGGAGACCATCTAAACGCGCTAGCAAAGAGGTCAACCCACTAAGATCGCTCAATAGTGGAATGAGGACGGGAATACCACCAGCATCCTCCAGTGCGTGGACACAGGTCTGATAGCTACCGTAGATCAAACGAGAGTTTTTTGGATGTTGCCATGATCGGCAGGGAATTCCAATTAATGGAGGTATCACAAACACTCCTCAGAAGCATGCTCACTATATTTTGAAGTTTGGTTTCCGTGACGTTTGTTAGGCAACAGTCACAGCGGTACTGTGACGCCGATGAGCGTTCCGGTTCCAGGCTCACTCTGAATAGAGACGTGCCCACCTAGCAGCTTTGCTCGCTCGGCTATACCAGACAAGCCGAAGTGACCTGCACTAACGCCCTGAGCGACAGTCTCTGGACTGAAGCCGCACCCATCATCCTGTACAAGTAGGCGTACCTCGGCAGCATCGGCTTCCAGGGTTAACTCAATATGCTGAGCGTTGGCATGCTTGCGTGCATTGGCTAAAGCCTCCTGGGCGATGCGGTAGAGTGCAGCTTCTATACGTGCAGGTAGTACAGGGAAGGATGATGCAGGAGTGTATGTATACTTGACCGTGCAGCCGATTTCGCTAGCAGCTAAAGCCTGCAATGCTTCTGGTAAGGGGTGATCCTGTAACGGAGCGGAGCGCAGGTCCATTACCGAGCGGCGGGCCTCCTCTAGGTTGCGACGCGCTAGGCTCAGAGCACGCTGAATGGCTTCGTGCGCACGCTTTGGACGCGTCTCAACAAAAGCATCTGCCGTTTCGAGCTGCAAAGTGACCGCCGCCAAACCCTGTGCCAGCGTATCATGAATCTCGCGTGCCAATCTGTTGCGCTCCTCTATCGTGGCAAGGTGAGCAGCAGCGCGTGTATGCTCGGCTGAGAGACGGGCACGTTGAATGGCGATGCCGATCTGGTCGCTGATAATGTGCAGCAACTGCAGTTCTTCAACTTGCAATCCGCGCCAATCCTCGCTGGCAACATTCAACACGCCAAGGGGTACGTTGCCAGCATAGATAGGCACACTGGCATGAAAGCGTAGGCCGAGCGAAGAGGGATCACTATCGCGCTCGGCATTTTTCAAGCGACTGCAACGCAACACGTCTATATTGGCAGCCCCTTCTAATGCACCATCTAGGAAAGTATCGAGACAGACGCAGAAGTCTGTCATACGCTCTGGATGGTTGGCAAGATAGGGTGGAAGGGCCTGTGCAGCAGCAAGATAAGGGTCGCCCTGTTCGTGCAAGAGCCACACCCAGCCCGTGCGCAGCCCGAGCAACTCCGTTACGCGTGCCAGGACCTCTTGTAGAGCCTCATAGACATCTACTTTATGATTGAGATAGCCTGCAATGTCGTAGAGAATTGCCAGATCACGATTGCCACGCAGTAGCGGAGCCGTTTCTTGTTGAATGGGTTGTTCTTCGGGTTGTGTCTGCATGGGTTAAGTATATCATTACGGGTAGTACATATCTAAGCTTCAACGGTCGCAATCAGTCCTGCCAGTAAAGCACTACGCTCTGGAACACTACTCTTGACCAGATACTCATTGGGGCTATGGTCAAGACCACCAATAGGCCCAAGGCCATCAACGGTAGGAATGCCAAAGCTAGATGTGTAGCAACCATCTGAAGCTCCACCGGTCATAACATGCTGCACAGAGAAGCCGAGCAAGCGAGAAATTTCTTGGGCACGATCTACAAGCGTGAGACTTTGCGGAGTGCAGACCATGGGTTGTCTACTATGTGGCCAGCCTTCTAGGATTACCTCCGTCCCCGCTACCTTGTTTTGCCGTATCATTTGATGCCAAACTTCCTCCGTGTCTATTTTATCAAGAGGGTGGATAAAGCGCAAATCTATCTGAGCTTCAGCATAATCTGATACAACATTGAATGCGATTCCTCCTGAGCAAAGACCTGGATTTGTTGTAAGACCCTCACGCCAACCATTGAGGCTCTCAAATTGCAGAATTTGATGACACAACTCCACAATAGCGTTGCGTCCTTTCTCTGGCTCAACACCCGTATGAGCAGCTCGTCCCTTAACTCTAAGAGTATATCCAGCGGCACCCTTACGAGCACTTACAATCGCGCCATTTGCCCTTGCTGCCTCTAAAACTAAGACTGCCTGGCAACCTTGAGATATTTCCTGTATTAAACCTAGAGAATGTCGCTTAATAATCTCCTCATCAGAAACACATAGAAATCGAATTTCACCAAATGAGCGATGATTTGTTGATAACATTGCCTCAATTGCATAAATTGCTGATAAAATACAGCCTTTCATATCGGAGACGCCAGGGCCGTAAACCATATCTTCTTCCACTCTCAAAGGGCGTGCTGCACCAGTTCCAACAGGATAGACGGTATCCATATGCCCAAGTATCAACACAGTACCGCTGCCTGCGCCCTGTATCGTGGCTACGAGGTCATTACCCCACTCTTCCTGCTCGATAATAGTAGCGTTCATACCAAGACCACGCATACGGGCAGCTAAATAAAGAGCAACTTCGTCCAATCCAGGTTTATGATAACTGCCTGAATCAATGAGGCACAGTTCACGTAATTCCTCGATATATTGTGGTAGCTGTTGCTCCACATAGTTCTTTGCATCTGACGTGAGAGACTCTACTTCTGTACTAAACACATCTGTTTTCATACTAACCTTCCTTCAATAAGATGAGTTCGTTGCCTTGGGATGCATAATAGAAAAAGCGGAACGCTTTTTGTTTATGCGTCCCGCCTGTATAAAGAAAAAGCTTATCTATGCAGCGAAACGTGCCTTTCTAAGTACAAACCCAAGAAGCCCCAGACAATACTGGAGCTGCATAATAGTAAGAGTATGTACAGTGTTGGCACGTTGTGATTGCATAGGCTTTTCCAACATGTGTCAATAAAAGTTGGTTATGTGTTCTGAGGCAATTATATAGATACCACGATTGCTGTCAAGTAAACGGGGACAAAATGCTCAGGTCACCCACCAAAAAGGCTATTCCACCACTTTTGCCAGAAGCCGTATTTCCTTGCGGTATGTGCTTGCCCTGTCTTTTGCTGTTGCATATCGTTTGCTGTACTGATAATAACGACAGGATGCTCGCCAGGGCGAATATAGCCCAGTTGTTGACGCGCCTCATTTTCAATAACAGAAGGATCACTGTAATAAGTCTGCAACTGCAAGAGTTTGTCGTGTTGCCTTTGCACGCTCTGTAACTGTTGCTGTGCGTCCTGTACACGCTGCACCAACTGGCTGTTGGACCATGCCTGCGCAAGTGAGCCGAGGAGCAAGGCCACGCAGGTGAGTCCGGTAATCCATATGACCGTCTGCGTGAAGAGTGAACTACGCCGAGCACGCAAACGTCCGGCAGTTTCTCCCATGCCGACTGCTGCAGTCACGTTTGCGCCTTCGGAACGCGATGAGAACGCTGATTTTTTCATCACCGACCCTTTGTTTAAAATTGCCCATACCGATGTTGCCTCTTATTTTACAACATGAACACCCCCAAAAGTCCCTTTATTGCACAGATATACGCAAGTATCTCGTTATTAAATAGAAATCTTGACTCCACAAAGAGGTAGAGCTGTGCATCATCTCCGTCCCTTGCTTGCCTGTGCCCTTCTTTGCGTAACAGGCTTAGTACTGCTTTCGCAAGTTTTTCCATTTAGCTCAGCGGCAATGTCCATCCATACTACCACACTAGCAGATGTTCAGCTTTCCCCACCAGCTAGTGGAATCGTATTGGATAGTCGTCTTCCTGTACAAACTGTGAGCAGTCAGAGTAATTTCAGCAATGTTAATGCTAAATTTGGCTCACGCTTCGACTTTACTATCTCGCCCAGCGACGCTAGCGCACATAGCGGGACCGAAGGTGTATTTCACGATAATAAGGCAAGCTATATGGTAGGAGTAATACCTGCAGACCAGCAGCGGGCATTTGTCTTCCACATGGGTAAGTTGAGTGGAAGTGATGCCTATGTACAAAATGAACAGTGGATTCAGGGCATGGACACCACGCGCTGGCTAGGTGACACGGGCGACGGGGAAGGATTGCACCTTGCCGTTGACTTCATTGATACGTTCGCTGGAGAGCCAGGTTGTATAGCGATTCGCGACTGTACCGATGCTGTGAAAGACGATACGGTTCCAGTATTGATTGTCGGTGTGAGTCTACAAAATAAGAGTATGCAGCCCCTGAAGGGCACGTTTATATTTGGCAGCAACCGTGGATACTCTGCTGATAATGGCTGTCTACAGCATATCACGCAAGGAGGCACACCAGTACGAGTCTTCTCATATGACCCTGCTTCCGATGTGAGTGGAGGAACGCTTTTCCTGGCCGGAGATCAGGCTCACTGGTACTGCAATACAAGCGCTCGTGACCGAGCGGGCCTAGCCTGGAGCTACCAGATAGCAGCAAACAGCACCAGCACTGCTTATCTCCTTCTAGGTGGCTGGAATCCTAGCCAACATCTGTTTGTCAATCGTACTCTCTCTCCTGCAAGTTGCCAGAGCGAAGGACTCTATGCTGCACAGGAGTGGTCATCCCAAGACGAGGTTGTTGATTTCGCTATTGATAACCTCTTTACACACGACAGCCTGCTAGCACGAGCACAGCAAATGGAGAACTATCTCATCAATAATACTATCTTGACACCGCAGCAGCGCTGGGTGATCGGTAACACGCTACGCAGCTATAAGGCAAGCAGTTGGTTGCTGAGTCGCCAGGCATGTGCAGGCGGAGGTTACGATGCCACTGTGTACGAAGGCTCCTATGCTTTCTTGACAACTGTCGATGTGATGCACGAGTACGGCTACTTCGAGATCACCCGCATTCCTTGGTTCTTTAAAGCTGCGCTCTCCACTGTATTCAAAAACGCTACGAGCAACGAATTTGGCCTCTATTTCCAGCACGACCAGGGAGGGGATGTTGATGGCACAGGTAACTGCACTGATCCCGGTAAAGGTATCCCTACGTTTCGCTCCGCCTGTTACGCCCCTCCTAGGATAAGTATTGGCGTGCCAATGCCTACGGAAGAGAATGATGATCTAGCCCTGCTCATGGCCTATTATGAACACATTAGCGGTGACATCCCTTTTCTCCAACAGCATCTCACACAGATTGAGGCAGCAATGCAGCATAATCTCAGGGTGGGTGATCCCAACACAGGCATTGCCTACAATGCGCAGGATACAACTACAACATTCGATGCTGCTAGCGACTGCCTGCACAATGAGGGAGTTGGTGCAGGTAACCTCTACTATCAGGGACTTAAGGAGGCCACTGGCTATCGCGCTACAGCCTACCTCGACAACTTGGCTCACAGCACGACTAATAGCAATCTCTGGTTAAGCGCGGCGACTAAAATTGAGAATGTTATGGTAAGAGAATACAACACACACAGCTTCATTCCTATTGCTAGTAGCACAGCATTCAACAATTGCAATGGACGCTCTATCACTCTAGGTGAAGGACTCTTCTACTTGCACCTTATTGGCCAGGATGGGACGATGAATCAGCAGTTGCTCTACGATCTAGCCCAGCAATATCCAGCCGATCTCAATGCCAGCACACTCTCCTCGCCAGCAATGATTGTTTTGACCTCAAGCGCTGCCACGGGTCCACAATGCTCCACCAATCACTGCCACCGCTATACCTGGTTCAGCAAAACCATGCTCTCCGGCATCGTCGCTGATCTCGTCTATACGAAGTATGGTTGTAGTTCTTGTAGGCGTCTGGACCTCGTGCAGAGTGCCTATGACTACAACGTTGACCTCTCCGATAACTTTGGTGATGGTTTCCACGATGACTCCAGCGATTGGAGCGGCCACATTTACCCACGCGGTATCATAAGCTGGGCGCTACTCGACCCGAGGTACTAGTATCTGTCCTCTTTGCTTAGATGTTTGAGCATGTGAACCAGATGCTTCTGCTGCCACTTGCCGACCCTCCTCCCCCGAGGTTTTGAGAGAAGAGGTGTGAGTGGCTTACTGTGCTATAATAGACACACACTGATAGATTCGCGATACAATAGGATAGGAAGGAGACCTCATGCCGCCAGGAAGCAATCCATTTCAAAGAAAGCGGCGTAAGGCACAGACAGGTGGTACAGCGAGTTCTGATGCACTGCTGCCTACTACCAATGGCAAGATACCTCTGCCAATAACACAGCATTTGCACCAAGAGGACGATTATCCAGAGCCACCGCGCTCTGGTACGAGTATTGTTCGCTTAAATAATCCTGTACCACCGCGCACTACTGGTTCACAACCATCTGCCATTCCCCCACGACGCCAGCAACGAGGACGAGATTCGTCTTCTCCTCGTCTGCGCACTACGACGCAGCAACACAAGACGGAGAGAAAGGTACACTGGTTGTTGCCGCTGGGGATTGGCATGGTGGCAATGCTTGTGCTCTGGGTAACTGCTTCGTGGCTTCTTGCCTGGGCAACGCAACGCTACGACGATATTCGCTATGGCATTCCGCGAACGTACCAGACCGATGCAGTGGTAGGTCATGGCGGTGACTCAGCCGAGCACCCAAGCCACTTTATCGCCCTCAATTTGAATCGTCAAGCGGTGGTTATCGAACTTATGGCGGGCGACCCCGCTAAGTCTTTCACTTATGTTGTTCCCTTCTACATCGTGGCCCAAGATGCCGACTTGACTCCCATCACAGTCGAATTCCGCGATGTAACTGGCAACCATAGAAAAGATATGATTATCCATATCCACTTGCATTCACAGGATCAAACCTTTGTCTTTGTCAACGACGGCACAAAATTCAGGCCCCCCAACGCGAACGATACTATCCACTTCTAGCCCAAAAAGCCAGCATAGCGATCGCAACCAGTAGGGCATTTGCTAGAGGGCGACCATCATCGTGAGGACGACCGCGAAGGTCGCCCCTATTATACATATTTTGCTGTTCCTCCAAATATCATAGTGGCGATCCCTTACGACCACGATGCGCATTAATCTCTTCATTTCGTTATTAAGTACTACCTAATGCAATCCGACACATCCACATATGTTTCCTGGTCGTATCTATATACGAAATGTAGGCACACTCAAGTTGGCTTACATTCATACTATCTGTTAGGAAAAGACAACCACAATTGATGATCCACATATGATTTGTGCTCATATTGTTAACAAAAAGCAACCATACTTAACGCTTTGTAGTGGTTCTCGTTCGTTTTCTAAGGTAGAGTTAATATAGTCAGGTAAGTCTTATATGAAAGGAGAATAAGATGGCAAAACTGACACGACGTGGGTTACTCAAGGGAACATCCATAGGCGT
>JAFATZ010000106.1 GCA_019243675.1 Ktedonobacteraceae bacterium
CCCAATGTCACATAGCACGACGGGAGAAGAAGGAAGCTCTTCGATTGATTTCACCTCTATACCCGTGACAACCTCGCCGCCAAGTGTGCGCAGGTAGGCGGCGAGCGCATCGGCGATTGCTTGTGAGCCGCCACGTGCCAGGGGCCAACCGACGACATGACCAACGATAGCAAGCACAAGCCCAAAAGCAGCACTAGGTGACTGCTCTAAGGGCAGCATCGAATGGGCAGCCATACCAGCGAACAGAGCACGAGCGCGCTCACCTCTAAAGCACAGTTCGGCTAATGTACGGGCTGGTAGTAGCGCTGGCAGGCCAAAACGTGCCAGGGCAAAGGGATGACGAAACGATTGCAGCCGTAGCGGGCCGAGAAAGGCAGAGGCGATTTTTTCCCAGGTGTCGCTTAAGGGAGCTATCAAGTTACAATATGCCTGCGCATCGCAGCCCAGCGTTGCACCTGTTGCTGCCACCGAGCGTTCAAGCAGCATCGCCGTGCCGTCATCGAGTGGATGCGCCAGAGGGGCAGGCGGATGAATCCACTGTAGGCCATAGCATTCAAGCGGGAGGGAGCGGAAGAAAGGAGAGCCAAGCCCAAGCGGATGAATGGCTGAGCAGACATCGTGGATATAGCCAGGGAGGGTCAACTCTTTTGAGCGCAGGCCGCCACCTATCGTATCCTGCGCCTCAAACACAACTACGGAGCGCCCCGCTTGTACCAGTGTTACCGCTGCTGCCAGGCCATTTGGTCCCGAGCCGATTACAATTGCATCGTATGTGGACATACATATCCCTCTCGTCGAACTACATCATATTGTAAATGCGAAAATTCCATTTTACTACTCAGCTATTCATACTCCCGCCAGCTCCTTCTAGAAGACTAAGTCGATGTTTATATTGCCACGAACTGACTCTGAACGTCGATCCAGGTGGGTTTGTCCTTCAGTTCACGCTCCACGGCTGCTCGTGCGTCTGCTTCACAGGCAAGGCGTCGGTTCGAGAGATGCTAGGACTAAGGATAATTTCCTGTAGTGTATTAGCTGGCGACACGTCTCGACTACCGAGGCAAGCAGAATGCTCAGGCCAATCGCGGCCAAACATATGTCGATGAGCAATAGGAGATGGACATGATGACGATTTTGGATAGAACCGAGGAGCGTACAACCATGCCAAAAAGAGACTCGTCAGGAGCAGAATGAGACGATGACCCCCACTATGCGTCTCCTGTATCAAACAACGTGCCCAGGTCTCTGCTCCCATGTATCACTCTCATAATCTCTACACCGTCTGGTATCTGGCGATAGAGGATGAGATAGCGTTTCACGGGAAAGTAGCGCAATTCTGGCGCAATGTCTGGTCGTGCCTGTCCTAGTTGTGCATTCTCAGCGAGTAGCAGAAAATGCTGGTGCAGGGTTCGGATGAACTTTGTCGCGCTGGTTGGACTGTTTTCGGCCCGATAGCGCCAGAGCTCCAATAAATCTTCCTCAGCCTTGCTATTTAAGCGATAGCTTCCCATGAGCTATTGCGTCTCACTAGACTGTTCAGCTTGAAAGCTTCGCTCAGCCTCTTGGATGAGTTCCTCAATATCGCGGAATCGACCTGGGCCGCTCTGAACCGCTTCCATCCATAATTGCCGAATTTCATGCAGATGCTGTTGTCGCACCAATTGTTTCATGCGCCAGTCGCGCAAGGCTTCGCGGATGACCTCACTAGTGGAGGCGTAGTTGCCCATCGCCACCGCCTCCTCAACCATCGTAGCTAGCTCTGGAGTCAGGGTAATGCTCATCTTCTCTGTCTTTGGCATGCGGCTTGCTCCCATGGAAGGTATAGTTAATCCTACTTTATCCTACCATATGCACGCCTCGCTGACAAGAGGACACGCCACTATTACGGGGTCATAGTCCTTATCATTGCCTCTTCACTCAATCTCATCCGAATGGGAGCGCGGCTCATGGAAAAGCTCCCTGCTCATACTCGCGTCTCTCGCTTCGGACGACTAGCAGCAACCTTTCAGCAAGCAGCAGCTTAACCCTCTTGAGAAGGCTGAGGAGGATTCGCCAGCAGCATCAGCGAAGGGGTGACCCCTTCGCTTAGGTTAACGCCGTGAACGCATGAAGAAAGGGGGCTACAATGAGGACATCGTCCAGCCGTTGCTTGTGAGCGTGCTAGCACGGTTCTTGTCACCATTGCATATAATAAAGGCAATAGTAGAGAACTATTCTATAAACTCTTCAAATTGATTGCTAGCACAGAAAGAGAGAATCAGCTATGGATTTTACACTCAGCGAAGAGCAGCAAGCTATTCGTGACACTTGCCGCGAGTTCGCCGCCCAAGAGATCAAACCTATTGCCGAGCGCATGGATGCTACTGCACAATTTCCATACGATCTTATTCGCAAAATGGGCGAACTTGGTCTGTTGGGACTGCCATTTCCAGAGGAATATGGCGGCGCTGGCGCTGACTTTCTCTCTTACTGCCTGGCCTTAGAGGAGATTTCACGTGCCGACGTGTCTGTTGGTATTACGATGGAGGCGCACACGTCGTTAGGGGCTATGCCTTTCTATCTCTTTGGCAGCCAGCAACAGAAAGAGCGCTTCCTGCCCCCTCTGGCGCGTGGAGAGCAACTGTGGGCGTTCGGCCTGACAGAACCTGGAGCAGGCTCTGACTCTGGCAGTACGCAGACGCGTGCCACCTTGCGTGATGGACAATGGCACATTTATGGCTCGAAAGCCTTCATCACCAACGCTGGTACAGACATAAGCGGCGGTGTCACTATTACAACCGTTACAGGAACACGTCCCGATGGGCATAACGAGATCACCAATATTATTGTCCCTAGAGGCACTGCTGGCTATATCATCGGTAATGGATATAAGAAAATGGGCTGGAAAGCCTCTGATACTCGTCCTCTTTCTTTTGAAGAGTGTGTTGTTCCCGCGGAGAATACTCTGGGCAAGCGTGGCGATGGTTTCAAGCAATTCATGCACATCCTGGATGCTGGTCGTGTCGCCTTCGCAGCCCTCTGTGTCGGACTAGCGCAAGCCTGCCTTGACGAGGCACTCAGCTATGCTAAGGAACGCAAACAATTCGGGCAACCTATCAGCAAATTCCAGGCCACGCAATTTAAACTGGCCGACATGGACACTGAGATCGAGCTAGCGCGCTTAATGTACTATAAAGCTGCGTGGCTGCACATGCAAGGCAAACCCTTTACAAGAGAGGCGTCGATGGCGAAACTGTTCGCCTCTGAGACTTCCAAGCGCGCAGCCGATCAAGCTGTACAAATTCATGGTGGCTACGGCTTCATGGACGAGTATCCCGTCTCACGCTACTGGCGTAGTGTCAAGATCAACGAGATCGGTGAGGGCACAAGCGAGGTACAGCGCATGGTGATCGCTAAGATGCTTGGTTGTTAGTTTCACCTTCTATTATGCTTTTGTGGGCCAATTAAACGCCCTAAATATGAGGGATGCATTATCGACGTTGCTACCAACACTACCTGGCTGAGTCGTCCAGACGGCTGTATCGCCGTTGACCGTGAGTAACGAGGTACCCTTGAGCGCGTCATACACCGTCACGGGCAGTTTGGCGACAGCATCGTACATCTGGTAGCCCTTTTCACTGCCCCATAACAGGAAACGTGTGCCACCGTGAAGCGTTGAGGAGAAAACGTTATTGTCTAGCAGAGTGGCTGGCATGAGTCCATTGAGTGGCAGGGCGAGCAGTGCGCCTTGTATCGATTGGTCGATTTGCGTTGTGTAGGCTGTAGGGTCGAAGTTCGCTGTATCCCTTGTCGTAGCAGTGACAGGCAGAGATGTTGGTGTTGCAATGAGCTGCGGCTGCTCAATTGCACTGGTGCTGAGTAAGAAGAGCGTGTCATGAGCGACCTGCGGATGAAACGACATGCTGTCTGAGCGCACCAGATACCTGCTGATGCTCAGATGGCGCGCTGAGTGACCACTGAGAGGCTGTACACCATGCACCTGTTGTGTCCACACATTGCCGCGTAACACTCCGTCACCAGGGAGCCACTCTTCACCCCAATAGACTACTGTACCATCGCTATTTGCCGTTGGCGAGGTCAGGACATGTCCTCCGCTTACATTTGCCAACTCTAGCGCAGAGTTCTCAACTGTACTAGCAAGTTGACACGTATATAGATGTGACTTGCCTGCATGATCAATGAGAGCCACCAGTAGTGTGCCCTGCACAAACCAAGTACCCTGGATTGGCGTATGCACCCAGCTCGGAACAGCACTGTGATCGAAGGTGTCCGCGAACAATGTCACCTGGGAGGTGGGATGTGCCAGATCTAGACTATACAAGTGCCACGCGACTACGAAATCTTTGACTGTGTGCTGGCCCACCTGCTTGCTCACTGTTTTCGTAGCATCGAACTGCAGCCACACCAGATGATTTTCATTACTTCCTAGCACGACTAATTTGTTAGTGCTTGCTTTTGCAAGAAGCGGCATGCTTACCTGCGTTGTGCGGTCCATTGCTAATAGCATCCACCGCGCTGTAGCCGGATTATAGGCTGTATAGTAGATGTATTGACGGTCGGCCACTGCGCTCACCACCTGCGTGTAGGCCGTTGTTGTCGCGTATTGCACACTTGCCACTTGCGCCTGCAGAACAATGGATGCCTGGTTCTGGTTGTTTACCGGGCCACGGTTTGCTAGCAGCAAGAGCGAAGTCAAGCCGCCCACCAGCAGGGCCATTAAGAACACAGCCGCCAATCCGACAATAGCAAACTGACTCACGTAGGAAGCGCGACTTTTGCGGCGTATGTGCGAAATCGGCAGCGGGCCAGTTTCAGCAGAAGAGAAGGCGGCCAAAGCATGGGTTGCCTGTGTTTGCTCTTTTAAATATGGTTTGAGAAAATCGGGGGTCGGTTGAGATAGTGCCAAGGGAGAGCGTTGTAAGAAACGGACGTGCTCGGCAGCCAATGCTCGCATCAGCTTTGCGTGAGCGTCGGGCGCAGGCTCGATAGTAGCTAGTGAACGTACCTGCTCACCAACGATATGATAACGAGCCAAAACTTGCCTGCATACTTCGCAGCGTTCTAGATGCGTATCTAGCTCCGATGTATCTGTCTGAATAGTCTGTAATTCTCGATAGATGGCCAGCATTGCCCATACTTGATTGCAGTTCAATCTACAGAGACCTCTTTTTGATACAAGCTGATGAAGCGTTCTCGTGCCCGCATCAAGCGCATTTTGACAGCCGATGCACTGATGGTGAGTACCTCTGCAATTTCTGCACAGGATAGACCATCATTCTCATAGAGCCACAAGCAAACCGCATATTTTTGCGGCAATTGTTGAAATACACGCTCAACAATCTCACGAGTTGCAAGATGACTCTCAAAACGCCCACCGTCGTAGCCACCGCGCTCGTAGAGCGCACTGACTGAACTAGATCGTCCTTCACCCATGCCATCATCGTTGTTTGCACTGAAGCCGTCAGTAGCATTGCCACCAGAGTCAGAGATGACACCCGCGCCAATGCCGCGGTCATCATTGAACAGCGAGAGCGGTAGCCATGAAATCAGGCGTCTGCGTCGCAGCGTATCGGTCGTTGTATTGGCTGCAATACGGTACAGCCATGCAGACAAGGCTGTCGGTTGTACCACGGTTCCATTGAGCAGAGCCTTGTAAGCCTTCACAAACACGTCCTGTGCAAGATCAGCAGCCTGTTCACGATTGCCTATGGTGTGATAGATGAAGTTGGTAATAGGAGCCTGAAAGCGCAGAAAAATTGTCTCAAATTCCGCTACATCTACCTTCTGGACCTGCTCTTGCGGCGCACCTATAGCCGACGAAAGATCTACAAGCGCCTCTTCATCACCTTCATAAGCTATCTCTGCTCCACTGTTCTCGTCCTCTGACAACGGAATGCTAGCATGGTTTATACGCTCATCGTCATACGACGAAGGCGGCATATTCTTGTCATTGTAAAGACGGATAGAGCTATCCATTGGTTACATCAACCTTAGAAACTTTGGAATTTGATTAGAGCCATAGATTGGACATTGCACTCTTCATTAGCATAACATATTTGTCGATAAAAAGCTGTGATCTAGGATACTTCTCCAGCATTTGACCTTATTCGGCCTATTCTGTTACCATAGCGCTATGTGGAATATTGTTGGACACGAACACGCTATTGACACGCTACATCGTACGCTAGCGGCGCAGCAGGTGCGCCACGCCTACCTCTTGAGTGGTCCACAACATATTGGCAAGACGCTGCTGGCCCAGCGTTTTGCACAAACACTGCTTTGTACTGGTAACGCCGATGCTCGCGGGACCACACGAGACCCCTGCAACACCTGCCTATCCTGTCGTAAGGTGCTGCACAGCAATCATCCCGATGTTCACGTTATTACACGACCCGCCGATAAGCAATTCATTCTTATTGAGCAAATTCGTACGTTGCAAAGCGACGCTGCACGCAAGACGTTAGAGGGCAAGTATAGTATTTTTCTTCTACTCAATGCACACGAGATGAATGTGCAGGCAGCCAATAGTCTGCTCAAAACACTGGAAGAGCCAGAGCCTAGCGTTATTTTGCTGCTTACTGTTACTGACGCCAATCTGCTTCTTCCTACAATTTTATCGCGTGTGCAGCACATCCCCATGCAGTTGCTTACTACAACACAGATCAAAAACGCGCTGCTCCAGCGCTGGCAGGTCGAGTCACTAGAGGCTGAACGTATTGCCGCACTGGCTGCTGGCCGTATGGGCTGGGCAGTACAGGCTGTAGAGGATGAAGAGGTGCTCGTGGAGCGCAAAGCGCAGTTGGACTTGCTCACACGCTTACCCACACTGAGTAGAGTGGAGCGCTTCGAGTTGGCACAGCAACTCAGCACAGAAGCAGAAAAAATTCCTACGCTCTTAGAGTTATGGCTACTGTGGTGGCGTGATATGGTATTAGCAGCAAACAGATGCCTTGATTTAACAGTGAATGTAGATATGCGCGACCTGCTGAAGGCCCAAGCCGCCAAAGTTGGCGCGCGCGAGTCAGAGCGTATGGTGCGCGCTATTCTACAGACAATGGAGCTACTTGACCAGAATGTCAACACACGTATGGCACTCGAAGTGCTGATGCTAGATGTCCCTGCATCACTTACGCCTTAATGCGTTGTCCAAAAATTTGTTGAAATCTATTTGCAAAGGGCAATGGAACAAAAGATGGCAGGGTGGTATGTTCTTTCCTGAAGGTCAAAAAAATCCACTTGTGTTCCCATATATTTACTACAGCTAGTATATCCCAGAGCGGAGGGAGCACAAGAACAACACTATTGCCTACTCTTTTTAGTTCTTTATAAAATCTTTGTGGATCATCGACATGCTCCATAGTATGAGAGCATACTATATAATCAAACGCTTTATTTTTAAATGGAAGGTGGTAAATATCCTGAATTAGCAAGAAATTTGCCATATCTTTATAGCATATAATATCAACATTTATTCCCCCCCCATCCATCTTTCCACAGCAGATGTTTAAATCCCACTTGCGCTTTTTCATGATTCTTGTTTTGAGTAAAAAGTAGCTCAGGAAATGGAGAAAATACAGAAAAATTAGAATTGTTACTATGCAAAGAAAGATTACCATTCAACTTCATTCCTCGCATTTTCTGCACTGGTTGTGGGTTGCACATGTTTCATAGCGGGCTTCTCGACGAGTTGCCGCGGATGTTGCGCATAGAACATTGTATATCCACAGTCAATACATACCAGAGCTGAAACAGAGCTATGGCCAAGATTGGGCAAGCTATAGCGTCTTAACTTCTCCATAGGGATGTGTACCTGCACCAACTGATAGGTACAGTTTGCTTCGACCCGCTCACCTCCACATTCAGGACAGGGCAACGTAGTAGGAAGTGGCTTATTCATCTTCTTCCTCACATGAAGAAATATCTTCTTATATTTGTGCAACTGGCATGGCGGCAACATCCGCCAAGGTACGATCTAGCAATTCCGCCGCCTCGTCGATATCACCACGAGTCAGGATCAGTGGTGGAATCATGCGCAGTATGTCCGGTGCTGTGCTGTTGAGTAGAAGCCCATGCGCTAGAGCTTGCTGCACTATGATGGAAGCAAGACTATGCTTGACGTTCACTGCATTCATCAGACCACGGCCACGAGGACTGTCGATGAAGGAGTACTTGGCACAGAGCGCTTCGAGCTTGCTACGCCAGTACTCACCCATCTGTGTTGCATTTTCTAGTAAGTTCTCTTCAAGAATGGTGCGTATAGTGGCAATACCCGCAGCACAGGCAAGCGGATTGCCACCGAAGGTGGTGCCGTGATCGCCGTAAGCGAATACGTCGGTGCGTGGGTCAGTGAGCATTGCGCCGATGGGGACACCACCAGCTAGTCCCTTCGCCATTGTCACAATATCGGGCCTCACATTATAGTACTCCCAGCTAAAGAATTTACCCGTGCGACCCATGCCTGCTTGGATTTCATCGCAGATCAACACCAAGTTCTGTTCGTCACACCACTGTCGCAAACCCTGCATAAACTCTTTACTGGCAAGCCAGATGCCGCCTTCACCTTGTACCCCCTCAACCAGGATGGCCACCGTCTTGGCGCTCGTTGCTGTCTTGACCGCTTGTAGATCATTGAATGGCACCTGTTTGAAGCCATCGGGTAATGGTACCCATGTCGCCTGGTAGGAAGCCTGCCCAGTAGCCGCAGTTGTAGCCAACGTGCGCCCATGAAAGCTATTCTCCATGCTAATGACCTCGTAGGCCCCATTGCGATGCAGGCGTCCATATTTGCGTGCTAGCTTCATTGCTCCCTCGTTCGCCTCAGCTCCGCTATTGGAGAAGAACGAGCGCATACCCTGACTCTGTATGCCGAGCAATTCAGCCAGTTCTATCTGGCGTGTGCTATAGTACAGATTAGAAACATGCACGAGCTGTGTCACCTGCTGTTGTACAGCTTTGACGATAGCAGGATGACAATGACCAAGCACATTAACGGCGATTCCTGCCACAAAGTCGAGGTATACTTTCCCGTCGCTGTCCCACACACGCGTGCCCTCTCCGCGCACCAGCGTTATTGGTTGTCTCTTGAAGGTACCCTGATAGTATCGATGCTCAAGGGCTGCCCAATCGGGTTTGTTCGACTCTGTCGTGGCCATGCTCGCTAACTCCTCTATGGGGCACGATAAATCGGGCCCCTACCATCCCGTTAACACGTAGGGGCCCGATTTATCGCGCCCCCACGCATCCCATTAACACGTAGGGGCCCGATTTATCGTGCCCCCACGCATCCCATTAACACGTATACAGCGTATTCTCGTCGATATAGTCATGGGTTAAGTCGCAGCCCCACGCTGTCGCCTGCCCCGTACCGATATGAAGATCAATGCTAATAGTGACCTCATCACTAGCCATAGCAGCATGTGCCCGAGCATCATCATACTCCACAGCCATACCATGCTTTGCTACTTGTACGTCGCTAATGAAAATTTCGTAGCGATCCTGGTGCAATTCGCACCCGCTTGCACCCAACGCTGAGACGATACGTCCCCAATTGGGATCGGCTCCGGCCAAAGAGCACTGCCAAAGGGGTGAGGCTGTGATGGCACGCGCTGCTTTGATAGCATCTGTCTTATCTCGCGCACCACGCACATAGACAGTCATCAGTTTGCTTGCTCCCTCACCGTCGCGTGCCATCTCGCGTGCGAGATAGGTCATGATATGACGTAGAGCATGCCGGAAATCTGCTGCTTCGGGATGGCTAGCAGAGATAGGTGTGTTACCGACTAAGCCATTGGCCAAGAGGATGCACGTATCGTTGGTAGACATGTCACCATCCACCGAGAGCATGTTGAAGGTATCTTCGGTGGCGGCACGCAGTTCTGCCTGGATCCATTCGAACTCAAGGGCGGCGTCAGTCGTGAGATAGCAAAGCATGGTGGCCATATTGGGATAGATCATGCCCGCACCCTTTGTCACACCCCCCAATCGTACCATGTGGCCATCAATTTCAAACTGCAAGGCCATGCGCTTCGGATGGGTATCGGTCGTCAAAATGGCTTCAGAGAAAGCATTCCCCTGCTCTCTGCCAAGTTTCATGGCCTTGATTCCATGCTCGATCTTATCCATCGGCAATTGGCGGCCAATGATGCCAGTGGAGGAGCAGAGCACCATCTGGCTCTCTAGCCCCAACCGCATTGCGGCTAGCTCTGTCATGCGGTTGGCATTGAGCAGTCCCAGCTCACCAGTGGCACAATTGGCGTTACCGCTGTTGACGATCACTGCTTGCGCCCTACCATTCTTGAGGCGCTCCTGGCACAGCAGCACTGGAGCAGCACGTGTAGTACTGGTAGTAAATACCCCAACCGCAACACAGGGAACATCCGAGACAACAATACTCAGGTCTTTGACGGTCTCACTGGATTTTATGCCACAAGCCGCCGTACCAGCTCGGAATCCCTGGGGAGCAGTCACACAGTTCTCAATTTCAGAAAATAGTGCAGACACCGAAAAGCATCCTCCTCGCTGACCAAAGAAACGCGAGATTAAATTTCTCTGCTTGCTGTATTGTACTATGTGTGAGGCAAGCACTACAAGTCCCCATATGCGCAGAACGCTCAGGTGGGAATTAGCCGCTAGTAGTGCCTGGGCGAGGAAGGCTCCTCTGTGTACTCTGCCCTGTCACGCTCAAAGGGGGCATACTCACTAAAATTGAGGGAGATTCATACTGCCCATCGTTAATCGGCTCATTGAAAAGCGACTCGAACAGTTGACCTTCCAGCGTCTCTTCCTTTATGAGACGTTCGCTGATCATAATCAGGCGTGTCTTATTCTGTAGCAAAATGTCGTACGCTTTATCGAATGCCGCTTGAACGATACCTCGCACCTCTTCATCCACCTCACGCGCTGTCTGCTCGCTGTAGTTACGCTGTTCGCCAAAGTCACGACCTAAGAAGACGAGTTCCTCTTTGTGTCCGAGTGCCACTGGTCCAACACGACTGCTCATGCCATATTCGGTGACCATTGAGCGCGCAATCTTGGTGACGCGCTCAATGTCGTTTGAGGCCCCCGTTGTGACTTCACCGAAGATGATCAGTTCGGCGGCGTGACCACCTAGCGCATAGGCCAACATGTCCTCAAACTGCGCCTTGCTCCATAGGTAGCGATCCTCTGTGGGCAAGAGCATAGTGAAACCACCAGCCTGCCCACGTGCCACTATGGATACCTTATGGACTGGATCGGTATTAGGCAGTATACGCGCAACGAGTGCATGCCCTACCTCATGATACCCTGTGATGGCCTTCTCGCGTTCACTGATA
The DNA here is from genome assembly GCA_019243675.1 of Ktedonobacteraceae bacterium. Taxonomy (GTDB): domain Bacteria; phylum Chloroflexota; class Ktedonobacteria; order Ktedonobacterales; family Ktedonobacteraceae; genus JAFATZ01. Next base: position 11,313 of record JAFATZ010000106.1, read on the forward strand.
ATACGACTCTTGCGCGCTGGTCCTGCTATCACACGGTCAATGGCCTCTTCAAGTTCATTCATACCAATAGAGCGTTTGTTGCGGCGTGCTGCTAGAATAGC
>JAFATZ010000272.1 GCA_019243675.1 Ktedonobacteraceae bacterium
CACGCCGCACCTCGACCCTTGGGCACGTGGCGGCTGGATTGGCATGACGGCCAGCCATGATCGCCGTCATCTGATACGAGCTGTGCTGGAAGGAGTGGCCTTTAGCCTGAAGGACTGTTTCACCATTCTTGGCGAACAGGGTTTACAGCTCGACCAAGTGCGTGCGACAGGCGGGGGTGCCAAGAGTCCCCTCTGGCGGCAGATTCTCGCTGATGTGCTGGGTGTGGAGCTGGTGACGACGAATGCTGATGAGGGACCTGCTTTTGGAGCGGCGCTCCTAGCGGGAGTGGCCAGTGGGGCCTATGCTTCGATACAGCAGGCATGTGAGGCGACAGTGCGTATCGTCGAGCAGATGCAACCGCTTCCCCATATTGAGCAGGTCTATGCCCGAGCATATGAAACCTATCGCGCCCTCTATCCGGCCTTGAAACCAATTCTGAGTTCCCCTTCGTAAAACATGAATGGAGAGACATCTGAGCGGCCCATTGCGCCTATCCCATGCTATCCGAGGTACCCCGCCAGTTCGGGTGTTCCGCGATCAGGGAGGTGACGGTCGGGGGCGCACTGCCTTGGTGAAATGAGCGAGCATGGTCCAAAGTGGCGTGATCGGCGTTCGTCATGCGATCAAGCTGGCGCAAATAGTCCAGCCACGACTCGGCCATAAACGTCTCGACATGACGCTGAACATCCGCTGGATCGTGCGCTAGGAACCAGCCGAAGGCTCCGTCTCTTTCGCGCATACGCCGAACCTCACGCATGGCGCGGAGAAAGTCCTCGGCTCGGGGCGGATCGACGCAGTACTCGGTCTGCACCATGACGGGACCCTCTTGCAGGCGGGGTTCGATGAGCAATCTGGGCGCAGAGACGTGCCAAGGTCTCAGGTCCTGTTTTTCGCTGTCCGCTAAATGCCAGCGCAGTCCTGCAGCAAGCCCCAATACGGCCCCGAGAGCTGCTAGCAAGATCGCCAAGGGATCTCCCAGGCGAGCCGCAACCGCGCCCCACACCACGCTGCCGATGGCAGTCCCACCCTGGTAGACGACCAGGTAGGCACCCAGCGCACGCGCACGCACCCAGGCAGGCGAAGCCTCCTGTGCGGCCACGTTGAAGGAGGACACCAGCATAATCCAGGCTACTCCACCAATCGTGGCGATCAGGCAGAGGACGACCAGAATACGCACATAACCGAGCGCGATCATGACGAGGGCCAGCACGACGGTGGAGATGCTCACCTGCTGGTCGACGACGGGAATCTTGCGCTGGATCTGCGGTAGTACGGCCGCACCCACTACAGCACCTACGCCGATGCAGCCGAGCAGCAATCCGTAGCCAGGCGCGCCCAAGCGCAGATCCTGGATGATGATCACTGGCAGCAGCGCCCACAGCCCGCTGATGAAGAAGATAAAGAAGAAGGTGCGTATAAGCACGGTTTGCATCTCTGGTGAGTTCTGCACGAAGCGCACCCCTGTCCTCATGGCACCAACTAGGCGTTCGGTGGGCAAGACTGCTCTGTGGGGAGATGGGTGCCAGCGAGAGAGCACCACCACCACGTACAAGAAGGCGATGGCGTTGAGGAAAAACACCGCGGCAGGTCCCGCTGCCGCGATAACGAGGCCCGCTACTGCTGGGCCTACCGCGCGCGCGAGATTGTAGGAGACACTGGTCAAAGTGACCGCCGCGGGCAGTTCCTCGGGAGGAACGAGTTCTGTGTTGACCGCTTGCCAGGCCGGATTCGCCAGGATCGCCCCGAGGCCAAGCACGAAGGTGAAGCCGAGCAGCAGTGGCGCATTCATGAGCCTGGCAAAGGTCAGCACGCTCAATACAGCGGCGGTGATCAGGAGCAGGCCCTGGGTGGCGAGCAACAGGCGACGGCGGTTCACAATATCGGCCAGCGCCCCTGCAGGGAAACCCACAAGAAAAACGGGCAGCGTCGTTGCTGTCTGCATCAGCGCTATCAAGAGGGGAGAGGCAGTAAAGCTCGTCATGAGCCACACGCCCCCCACATTTTGCAACCACGTCCCGACATTGGCCGCTAGGGACGCGAACCAGATCGCACGGAAAGCAGCGATGTGCAGTGGCGTCCATTCGGATGGGACGACTTGCCGATTGGTTGTCATAGCAGTTCTCCATGAGCGCTTGCTCTTGTACGGCTCTAGCCAGGAGCCCCAGTTGCCTCAGTTTCACCCGCGCGACCAGAGCAGCAAGAGACAGCACCTCACATCATGAAACGCAGGGGAGCCAGGATGCGTTCACTCATTTTGTTATACCATGATCGTAACAAAAAGTGTGTTTGGAAGCGTAAAAAAGCTCAGAGTGCTTTCGAAGTGTCTGTATCTTGCTCCACTCTAGTCGAGTGAGAAAGTTCTGAAGGTATTGCTATGATGTCATTGTGGAAAGCTTATCACGCTAACGTAGTTCATCTATCCGCCCTGTTCCTCATACTGCTTTTCTCGTTCGCGTCGCTGGTCAGTTGTAATCAGCCCACAGCGCCTCAGTATGTGTCAATCAACCTGGGCATTCCGGCTGCAGCGCTGCAATCGCCCGTGAAGGGTCCGTTACCCGACACGACCGTGTTGCACGTGGGTGTCACTTTCAAGATTGATCCCCGGTTGCTCAATCAGGCCGATCATCAGAAGCTCCAGCCGGGCCAGCGTTCCAAGCTCGAGGTCCTGGCCAATCGTCTCGGCATAGACGATGCCACCTATCAAAAAATCAAACAGTTCTTTCACCCTCAGGGAATCACCCTGAGCAAGTTGCGCACAC
>JAFATZ010000225.1 GCA_019243675.1 Ktedonobacteraceae bacterium
GAGCGGTGAGAGCATGGCCGCTGGGATCAAGACCACGTTGTACGCAAAGGCCCAGAAGAGATTTTGCTTGATCGTGCGCATCGTTGCCCTTGAGAGAGCCAATGCTGTGGCGACACTCTTCAAGTTCCCCTTAACGAGGGTAATATCCGAAGCTTCCATTGCGATGTCCGTCCCCGTTCCCATGGCTATTCCCGCGTCTGCTTGCACCAATGCTGGTGCATCATTGATGCCATCACCAGCAAAGGCCACCACTAGCCCTTGTGACTGCAAGCGCTTCACCTGATTTGCTTTGTCTTGCGGCAAGACCTCTGCTAGGACATGCTCAGCAGGAATGCCAACCTGGGCCGCAATTGCTTGCGCTGTTCGTGCATTATCGCCTGTCATCATCCAAACGGCCAGTCCCTGCGCTTGCAGTTGCCTGACGGCCTCGGCTGAGCCAACCTTCACCGTATCAGCTACAGCCACCACTCCCGCCACGTTGCCATCAACAGCGATAAGCATCGCAGTCTTGCCTTGTGCCTCCAAAGCCTGCAGATGCTGCTGTAGCACATCATACGCGATAGAACGTTCAGTAAAGAGACGGCGTGTGCCAACGAGTATTGCATGACCCTCTACCGTCGCTTCCAAGCCACGTCCAGCCAACGCTGTAAAGTGTTCTGGATAGGTGTTGAGCGTAAGTCCTCGTGCTTTGGCTCCTTCTACGATAGCTGCAGCCAGCGGATGCTCAGAGCCTTGTTCGGCCTGGGCAACCAGACGCAGCACCTCTTCGCTTGCTATATGAGGAGCGGCAATCACATCGGTCAATTCGGGCTTGCCCTTAGTGATCGTGCCTGTCTTGTCCAGCAGAACTGCACGTGTCGCCTGGATGCGTTCTAGGCTCTCACCGCCTTTGATCAGGATGCCCTGTTCAGCGCCTTTGCCTGTACCAACCATAATAGCTGTCGGCGTGGCAAGTCCTAAGGCACAGGGGCAGGCCACTACCAGTACGGCAACTGCGGCCACAATTGCAGTGATCCAGGGAGCGCTCGCACCCATGACGAGTGTCGTAGTCAGATAGCCAAGAATCGTCCAGCCAATGAACGTCAAGAGAGCAATCGCCAGCACAACAGGAACGAAGATGCTGGAAATGCTGTCAGCTAGACGTTGAATAGGAGCCTTGGAGCCTTGCGCCTGCTCTACTAGACGGATGATATGAGCGAGTATGGTGTCAGTTCCCACCTTCATGGCCCGCATGTGTAACAACCCGCGCTGATTGATGGTAGCCCCGATCACCATGTCTCCAGCCGCCTTTTCCACGGGGATGCTTTCACCGCTGATCATCGACTCATCAATCGAAGAGTGCCCCGAGATCACTTCTCCATCGACCGGGATTTTCTCGCCAGGACGCACAAGCAGTTCGTCGCCTACCTGCACCTGTTCTATCGGCAGGTCGACTTCGTTTCCACCACGGACCACATGGGCTGTGTGTGCTTGCAAGCCGATCAGTTTCTTGATGGCATCGTTAGTCTGCTCCTTGGCACGTGCCTCCAGGTACTTGCCCAGGAAGATCAGCGTCACGATCAAGGCCGTCGTGTCGTAGAACGTGATGCCTCCTACTAGTCGGGGAAAGAAGGTGGCCACGACACTAAGCAAGTAGGCCGCAGTTGAACCAAGCGAGACCAGGGTATCCATATTCGCGCTGGCGTGGCGCAGTGTCTTGAGCGCTCCTCGATGGAACTCCCAGCCGACAATGGCCCAGACGGGCGTGGTCAATGCGAGGAGCAGGTAGTTTTCGTCAGGAAAACGGTTCATAAAGAACATGCTCAGGATCACTACAGGCAGCGAAAGCACGATACCCAAGAGCAACAGCGCGCGCTTGCGCATAATGTCCGCCGCTTTGCGGCTACGTGGTTCATCTTGCTGCGTCACAAGAACAGCAGGCACGCTCTCTATGGTAGGTGTAGTCGGTATGGAGAGACTGTGAGCAGCAGACTGATCGACCACAGAAGCCCTGTAACCAACGGCTTCGACTTGTTGCATCAACTGCTCTGGTCCGGTACGCGTGGGATCATAGGTCACATGCGCTTGCTCGGTAGCAAAATTGACCTGCACGTCAGCTATCCCCGCCACCTTTTTCAATCCCTTCTCGATACGCATAGCACAGGAAGCACAGGACATCCCCTCCAGAGAGAATGTGGTGCGGCATGTTTCTGTGTGTTGTTCTGCAGAGAGCGCTTCCTGCAGTTCTGTTGCGCGTGGGGCTTCTGTTGCCATTGGAATAACCTCTCGTTTTTATATCTACGTGATACCCATACCCCCTA
>JAFATZ010000332.1 GCA_019243675.1 Ktedonobacteraceae bacterium
GCGCCATCAAGATCATCCTGGCGTGCAGAGATTTCGGCAAGAGTCGATAAAACCTCGTTCTGCACAGGTCTAGTCTGCTTGACCTGACGTAGGATTGCTTGCATCTGCTCCTGCCGACCTGTACGTTCGTAGGCTTTTGCTAAGGCTAGCGAAATCTCTACCTCTGGCGCTTGGTGCTCTTCACCTTGCTCACGTGGGCATGCAGCCCAGACGGCTGGATCAATAGACTTTGGCGAATGCCGTACAATCTTGAGCACACGTTCGAGATGTTGAATTGCTGCTTCAGGCTTCCCTTGCAACAAGAGACATTGTGCTATACTGAAAAGGGCCAGCACCTCAACAGCACTATCACGCACGGCTAGATTGTAGACATCAAGCGCCTTATCAAAGTGGCCTGCCTGCTGGTGTACCTGACCGAGAGCGAATTGGAGATCAGCGTTGCTCGGGTGCGTTTCGGTAGCCTGCTGATACTCGCGTACGACCGTGTCATAGTTCTTCAGACCCTCGCCGCGCAACTGCCAACGAACGCGAGAGAGCACTTCCAGCGTGTTTGCTCGATTCGCTCCCAGGCTGCTTACCATTAAGATGTGCCAGCGTATAAGGGCGATAATGTTGCGCGGATCAACCTGGAGCACACGCTGGTATTCGGCCACTGCCTGTTGCGCACGCCCTAACTTATGCAGTGCCAGAGCATAGTTCAGGCGGGTTGGGACACTCGTTGGGCTTTCCTGAAGCGCTTGCTCTAGTTCAGTGAGAGCACGATCCATATAACCAAGGCGTAGATATGACTCTGCTGCCAGACTGCGCTCGCGCAATAGGTCTTCTTTATTGCCATGAACTGCTAGCAAGTTAATCAAGCGCGTACGATAGGTCAGATTGTTAGGCTCCAATTGCAGCATGCGGCGATATGTGGCGATGGCGTCGTCGATGCGCCCATTGACAATGTAGGTATCGACCAAGATAGCATATTTAGTAACAGCTTGCTCCACATTGCCCTGACGTACGTAGATTTCACACAACACCTGATGAACATCCAAATATTGAGGAGCCATATCAATCACGCGCAGACACTCCTCTGTCGCTGATGTGAGTAGCCCATGGTTAATATACTTCTGGATGTCCTGCATTGAGCGCATGACCTGCACGCGAACGTTTTCTGGCAGGGAAGTAACACTACTAGCCAGTACAGTTTCCTGTTTTAGCTCTCCATCCTTGTTTGTGTCAACCATCTGAGAGAGTAAATCTTCGATAGCTGACCTAGATGAGCTAGCGAGTGAATCCGACGCAGTGGAAGCAATCGGCATCATAGCCCACTCTTGCGCTGTTGACGTAGCAGGTTTTGTCGTAGGTGAAGCAGATGAGGGCAATTCTCCTCCTGAAGGAGCCATATCAAGCGGACGGGAGGGCGTTGGTCCAGCATCGTCTACTAGCCACGACATGGCCGAGGGGAATGCCTTCGACTCAGCAGGGGTAGTGTTAGCTATTGCGGTACCTCCATCGACGTTGTGCTGCTCCAGCTTGAGCTGCTCGGGGGGAGGCAGCACCGACTGCGTAGAGTTCTGAGAGGGTTGCGCTGGCTTATTGAGGTGTTGTGACACCTGATCGGCAACGGCTGCCTTATCTACATCGCTGAGAATACCAGTCAACCAATCAGGGAGTTCACCAGTTGATGCAGCTTGTTGTGGAGCTGAGTTTGGCTGCATTTGCTGAGATAGTGGCTGTTGTCCCACTGCATTGTAGGTCAATGTCGGGACTTCTGGAAGAGAAGACTGCTGCGCTGGCTGGGATGGCATCTGCTCTGGTGGTAGAACCTGCGTTGTGTTCACCGTAGGTACCGCATTCTGCGGTGGAAGTGGGGCGCTCTGCGCCTGTTGCAGCATATGTTCAACTTGGGGAAGCTTGTCGTTCCAGCCACGACTGCGTAGAAAGCCGAGTAATGCTTTATAAATGGTAAGCGTCTGCTCCTGCTCTCCTAGCAGGCGGTGTGCCTCAGCCGCCTCCTGGCACAACTGCACTAATTGATCCGATTCCTCACTGCTCAGCGCATCTAGATTGACACGATCAACTGCTTCGTCAAAGTGAGCAGCTGCAGTGCGCAAATCACCGCATGCACGATAACACTGCCCCAATGCGTAGTAACAAGAGAGGGCATAGTCCGAATCATTCAACAACACTTGGAACTGGCGAATGGCCTCATCCCAACGTTGTTGCTCCTGATAAAGCCAGCCTAGGAAATAGCGGGCATCCGGTCGATCAAAACCATTTTCCAGAATTTGTTCGCAGATCTCAACAGCATCATCGAAACGACCCTGCGCTTGAAACATTTGTGCCTGTTTTAGCATTCCAGTGACTTGGCTGGCAGTAATTTTTTTGTGAGAAGCCGAGTTCATTCCATTGTTGACTCCCGCTGCAAGAGACTGTTCTGAACTGCCCACTCCATTGAAATTGCCCGCGGTACCCATGTTACCCATGATGCTAGTGTTCCCTCCACTTATATTGCCTGCTACACCTGCTTCTGTTGCAGGGCTACCAGTGAAAGCTAACGAACCCGAGCCTGCCGTTGGTGCCACATTACCGATTATACTCGTCTGTGTTGGAAATACCGTGCCAGCACCAAGCTGCAATGGCAACTGTCCGCTTACTATCTGCTCAAGCAACTGTTGCGCTTGTACGTTAGTTGCATCTGCACGTAACACTTCCTCACACTGGACACGTGCCTGCTCAGAATCGTTACGCAACAGGTAGCCCCGAGCGGCTTCCAGGCGCTCCTGGATCATCATTGCGACATCTTTCTTTTCAAAGTAATAACGAGCTAGCCGTTCGTGAGGTTCAGGGTTGCCCGGAGATAGTTGCACTGCCTTCTGCCAAGCCGCCTCGGCGCGAGCACCTTGAACTGCCCGTGAGTATAGGCTTGCCAGATGTAGATATGCCTGATATGCATCTAAACGCCGATTTAAGATGGTATATAGCTCAGCAGTTTTGCTCAAGGCAATCACATTACCTGGATCGCCCTTCAATGCATACTCGTACTCATTGAGAGCCTGATGCCACTGTTTGGTCTGCATGTAGCAAAAGCCTAAACCACTACGCGCTGTTGCGTCATCTGGAAACTCTGCCAAAGCTCGCTGGTATTCTCTTGCCGCTTCTTGCCATCGACCATTCCAGTGGTAGCGATCTGCCGCATTCATCGCTGCACTAAATGCTTGTCTATCATCAGACATGCAAAGATTCACTTTCTGAAACAAGAGCATTGCACGAGCGTATAGCAACATCGCTACCGCACTCGCATTGTTCAGGCGAAAAGCCAGATGTAGCTAAATTTAGGTTACTACAACTCTTCTGCTCAAGCAGCTTTTTGGTACTAAAGTACCTTAGTTACGGTAGTTTATATACTGCAATGCAACAGGATAATCCTTTTGTTTGAGCGAGGCTATCACCGCCTGCAACTCATCACGGCTCTTAGCCGTGACGCGTATCATATCTGCTTGAACCTGCGGACGAACTTTTGGATGCATTTCACGAATATACTTACTGACCTCTTTGGCTAGCTCTTGAGAGAGTCCCTGTTGCAGGGTAATCACCTGACGTATCCTGCCACCAGCCGCATTTTCCTCTTTCGCCAGCTTAAAGATTTTCAGCGATAGATTTCGGCGCGCCGCCTTGCTTTCAAGGATGTCGCGCACGTTCTTGAGCGTTAAAGAACTATCGGTAACGATTGTCACCGTATCTTTGTTATAGACAATCTCCGTTTTAGTATCCTTCAAGTCGTATCGCGTCTGCACCTCGCGTCGAGTCTGGTCAAGAGCATTCAACAATTCTTGCTCATCAAACTGCGATACTATATCAAATGAACAGTCTCCTGCCATGAGAATCCTCACTTTGACAACAGGTACCGATATCCTTGCACTATCTTAGTGAGAGCATTGTAACGCATTTTATGTTTCTTTTCCACTTCTATCCCCCAAGTGGCTATGATATGATTAACAAAGCCTGTTCTATATATTGGAGAAGAAGCCTATGACAGCTAAGATATATGACAGCAAGCCACTTGTTGGGCGCATGATTGAGCAGTTACGTAGCGAGGCGGCGCAATTCTACAAGCAGCACCAGCGCTCAGCACGCCTAGCGCAGATTATTGTGGGCCACGATGCCGCTGCCGAGCTATACAGCAGGCAATTGGTGCATGCGTGCCAGACGATTGGGCTAGCATGCACAACCCTGGCCTACCCTTTTGAGATGCAAGAGGAAGAACTGCGCGCACAAGTTACTAGGCTGAGTGATGACACTACTATTGATGGCGTGGTCCTACTGCTGCCCTTGCCGGAGCATATCCGGCAACGTATTGTAACGGAAGCTTTGCCTTCGCAGAAAGATGTTGACGGACTCGGACCATCCAATGCAGGCAATCTGCTACTTGGTTTTCCTAATTTCGTCCCTTCAACCGCCGATGTAGTACTGACTGTGCTACGTGACGCAGATATTCCTATCGCAGGAAGGTATGCTGTTATTGTAGGACGCAGTAACGTCGGAGGCAAGCCTACTGCTCTACTTTTGATGAGCCACGATGCCACTGTTACTATTTGCCACTCCTACACTCAAGACTTGGCCAGCATCACCAGTAGCGCGGACATCCTGGTGGTAAGTGTGGGCCGTCCCGGCCTCATCACTGCTGATATGGTCAAAACGGGGGCAATTGTGCTGGACGCAGGAATCAATACTGTTAATGGCAGAGTGGTCGGTGATGTTGATTTCGCCACAGTCAAAGAAAAAGCTGCGTTTCTTACACCTGTACCCGGTGGGCTGGGACCTCTCACACATCTCACACTGATCCGTCACACTCTGCTTGGGCCGCACTGAGGGCATGATAAATCAGGCCCCTACGGTTGGTATTGTTCTAGAAAGCGAATGACAGCACGGGTCAATTGGCTAGGGGTAGAGGCCCCAGCAGTAACAGCGACGCGCTTTTTCCCTTTGAGCCATTCTGTCTTCAATTGTGATAGGTCTTCGATGCGCATAGCAGGAACTCCGGCCAACTCCTCGGAGACCTGCACGAGGCGGTTCGTGTTGTTACTGTGTGGATCACCTACCACGATAGTCAAATCAGCCCCTTTGGCTTGGGAAGCTATAGCTTCCTGACGCGATTGCGTGGCTGGACAAATGTCTATATGAATTTCAGCAGAGGGATAGTGCTCTTTGATGTGTTGCACAATACGCTGGGTATCCCACTTCGACAGCGTTGTCTGCGTTGAAACAGCAATCTTCTGCTGCTGAGTAAGTGATAAGGCATCGACATCTGCCTCGGTCTCGACTAGGCTAATATGTCCCGGCACTTCACCCATGACACCCTCCGGCTCGGGATGGCCTTTCTTGCCGATATAGAGAATATAGTATCCCTGCGCAACCAGGGCACGTACAAGGTCGTGGGTAACAGTTACATCGGGACAGCTTGCATCAATGCAGTGCAAGCCACGCTCCTGTGCCCGCCTTTTGACGCTAGGAGAGACACCATGGGCGGTGAAAATAACCGTTCCCTCTTTTACCTGTTCCAGAATGCTTACGCGGTCCGGTCCATCTAGCGTTATGACCCCCATCCTCGTCAATTCCTCTATGGCATGCCGATTGTGAATAATCTGACCGATAACATGGATAGGACGTGGCAGATCGGCATTCTTGGCAGCTTGTCGTACTATTTGTAATGCATCAACAACACCGTAGCAGTAGCCACGGGGAGATATTTTTATGACTTCCATATGTTCCTCTTTTCCCTTTACCATCTATAATACAGTAAAATAGAATAGTTCTAAAAGGGCCAATAACTTTCAAGGAGAATTTCATGTGTGGTCGCTACACGCTCACTTACGACATAAACGCTCTTGCACAAGCGTTCAACGTCGCTCCATCCTCGTCTCTACACATTACTGCACGCTACAACATTGCTCCGACGCAGCAAGTACTGACAATTCTGCACAATGGAGCCGAACATTTCGACTTGTTACGCTGGGGGTTGATCCCTTCGTGGGCGAAAGAGGAGGCGATTGGCTCCAAGATGATCAATGCTCGGGCCGAAACATTAGCCGAGAAGCCAAGCTTCAAGCGCCTTCTCCGTGCGAGGCGCTGTCTGGTCATTGCCGACGGTTTCTATGAGTGGAAACAGGAAGAGCGAGGTCCTAAAACACCGATGTATATCACACTCAAAAATCGTGAGCCGTTTGCGTTCGCCGGGTTATGGGATGCGTGGAAGGGTCCTGATGGGCAGCCAATACGCTCCTGTACGATTATCACGACGCAACCGAACGAGTTGATGATTCCTATCCATAATCGTATGCCTGTTATTCTCTCTGCTGCAGCGCGAGAGCAGTGGCTTGATGTTGATAGTGACGATGAGCATATGCTACTACCCTTGCTTACACCCTATCCAACAGATCAAATGACGGCAAGGGCTGTGTCGCGACTAGTCAACAACCCCAAGTATGATAGTGCGGATCTCATCGCGTAACAATCCAGAATCGAGGAAAAGATGTACAGAGGTCAATCTGGTATGTGGTCCTGGTTATTGCATCGCGTCACAGGTCTAGGCATTTTGCTCTTCTTATTTATCCACATTGTTGACATCTCGCTGCTCGGTTTTGGTCCACAGGTCTATAACGAAGGCATTTTGCTGTTCGACAGCATTATTGTGCGCATCCTGTCGCTCGCACTCATTGGCTCGGTGCTGTTGCATGCCTTTAATGGAGTGCGCATCATGCTCATCGACTTCTGGAGCAAAGGAACGCGCTACCAGCGAATGATGTTCGGTATAGTAGTGACACTGACCATTATCGCCTTCATTCCTCTTGCTTATTATGTGATTCTGCCGCTATTCACAGTAGTAGCCATTTGGTTCATTCATAGTAAGACATAATTTTTGCATCGTTACCGATTCTACTTCTTCACGTTTTTCTTCATAGAAACTTATAATTATAGTTGAGTTTATTTTGTGCGGGGGAAACGTGATGCATTACTCTCCATCCAGTGAACAAGAAGAGATGCTAGGGCAGAACAGTTCGAAGAGTCTGGGATCTCGGTTCATAACAATGGCTTCTAAATTGTGGACAACCGTCAAGCCTTATGTCTTGACTTTTACTCGCATAATGTGGAACTGCTTACAGATCGGGTCTAGAAAAGGCGTAAAAGCTCTACTTTTTTCTATTTCTTTCATACAAAAGACTTTACTGCCTCAACTCGTAACCCTAGCCTCCACCCTGTGGGGAAAAGTCATAGTGCAAGACAAGAACAGTTCGCAACTGTGGTATAGAAGCAGAGCAAATATAATAAAGCTTGGTGCTGCAAGTGGCTTTTTGCTGCTAGCTCTCTTCGTCTATTTATTTGCTAGTGCGGCTGCAGGAGAAGCTATCAAGCAATGGTCGGCATCTACTCCAGCTATTATTGCCCAGGCAGAGCCAAGCGGCAACATCACTGTGCAGGGGGGAGCGATAAAGATTCCCTCACGCAATACGTCATCTAGGCATGCGAAAAGCCCTGAGGACGCGGTCACTAATACTGATGCAGCGACGCCAACAACCGTTGACATGCCAACGAACGGACCAACACCTATAGCAAGTCAGAATCAAAATCAGAATCAAAAACTCTTCGTCACTTTTATATCTCTCGGTGGAGACTTTTCTTCTGTCAAGGTAACTGTTCAGACGCTAGCAGGCGCAGCTCTCACCATTGACGTTTCGTATTGCTCAGGCACCACCTGGGATACAAGCGATAGTCTTGGCGGAAGAGTGTATGCCGATAGTAACGGGTTCTACACGTGGCAATGGACGCCGAGTGCGTCCTGTATGGGACCAGCCAGTGCATATGTGAGAGCGGAGTATAACAATCAGATAGTGAGGGTTCGTGGGGACTTTTTCTTACAGTAACCTGCAATGAGGGGTTCCAGGGAGAGCTTTGTGCCTCGCCTAGAACCCCTCACCACTATCATTATGCCCGAATCTCTTCGAGCATGGACAGGTTGACAAAGAGGTCGCAACTCTGGCGCAGTGTAGCCGACATAGCCTCATCGAAGGCCGCCACTTCGACACGCACACCATGATCAGAGCAGTAATCGAGCATGGGCATGAAATCACTGTCACCACTCACAAGGACGACGCAGTCAACGGCTTTCCCTTCGACAAGACGCACTACATCCATACACAGGTCCAAGTCCAGGTCAGCTTTCTTAGCACCGCTGGAGAATGTCTTGTAGTTCTTGGTTGTGATACGATACCCCAGCCCTTTGACAGCCTGGAGGAACATCTGATCCTCGCCCGGCTGCGGACTGGTGGGACAATATGCATGCGCACGTATAAGGCGACGATTCCCTCGTAAGAAGTCGAGCAGTTTGCCAAAGTCTACCGAGATGTGCAAGGTGCGAGACGAATAGAGTAGGTTAGCGACATCGACGAACACACCAACTCGCTCTGTGGAAGGGAAAGCGGGCAGCGAGACTGAAATGTTGGTCGGAGCTTGGTTCGCACGCCGCAACTCAGCTACAATGCGATCTGTTTGCATATGAATAGATTGTGAGAGCACGCCTGCAAGCTGGCTGATAGATGTTGGTGAAGCGGCTGGCTCACTGGGACGCACAGGGTACGCTTGAGTGCGCTGCGCCTCCGCCCGCATTGTGCGCCCATCGCGCCCTAGTACACTACCACGCGCCGGAGAAGGTTCTGGCCCCAGGAAAGGACCATTGACATCGTTGCCCTGATTCATTTGATTGACGGTATAGCCAGAGACGATGCTATACTGATTGGGCGATATGATAGGTGGTGTAGCGCTAGGTGATACGTCTGAAGGAGCTAGTGTATCCGGTGTCATCTGATTTGAAACAGGTGGCGTCATTGCAGCAAGAGCCGCTGTACCGTTATTATTAGCACCAGAGCGATGTCTGCGACGGCGACGCGAACTAGCTTTTTGTAACTCAGAATATTCTAGTGGCGGCAAATCCTCCGGTGCTATCTCTTCCTGCTGAGGCGCTACAGGCTCTAGCAGAGGTGTATCGACCTCCTTTTCCTTCTGCCGTTCCTGTCCAGGACGACGGCGGCGCTCTTGCTCCGTGACAGGTGCATTATTAGTAGTGCTTGCCTCTTGCACCACTGCAGGTTGCTTCTCCTGTTCAGGTAATTCTACAAGGTTCGCGGCAGACTCCACTGATATCTCAACCACATTTCCGTTTAGGGCTACGCCGCTATCCTCAACACGAGTGGATAGGGTAGTACCACGATTTTCTTCGGCGGCTGGCTGGATAGCTGTATCCATCGTCACTGCTGGACGGTCAAACCGATAACGGCGCGTCGGTTTAGCTCGTTCAACTTCTGCAGGGGGAGAAGCTGGCTGTGTGGAAGCCTCTGGTGGGGTTTGTTCTGCATGAACCTCGCGCAGACGACTACCATGACGTGGCAGCCGCAAGCGTGTTGCAGGACGTAGCAGTGGTGATACAGGACGTTCTACTGGCCTTGCAGGGGCAGTTTCCATTTCGTTGGAGCTATCGCCACTGCTACCCTCTTGCACGAAACTCTGATCACTATCGGCTATAGTAGGAGTTTGTACGGCGAAGTTCAGAAATTCTTCTTCATGGGTAAAAGTCTGTACAGATGCTTCCTGGAGCGCGGTGTTGAGTTTAGCTTCGGCTTGTCGAAATTCTTCGATATAATCGGTAAAAGGGCGAATTTCCTCTTGCTCTTGGGCCTCTACCTTGAGCATGGAAGTCTCGCCTTCCAGCGCTACTTGGTCTTGGGGAGTTTCACTCTGGCTCTCAGGTTGTACATGTGCTGTGGGAGACGGAACATGTTCCTCTTCCTCACTTTGAATTACCTTCTCATGCTCTTGATCTGCCACACCGTCTGTATTGACGGGGGCAAAGGGGGCGACAGAAGAAGACTCTATCGCCATCTCGGTCTCGGTGGAGAGAGTTGTCACAGTTTCTTGGGCAAACGACAACTCCACGACTGACGTATCAACGTCGTTGTGCTCGTAATCAGTATGCTGTGTTGTCACTAAGGTCTCCAGTCTCAGTTGCTACGGACCGGAGCGCAGGTAGTGCTAGAGAAAATGGACATAGTGAGATAAACCTGTATATTCATAGTATTCAATCGCCACTTTAGGGCCGCCTTCAGGTATTCTCACAGTACTCAAGTGAATACACTCAGTTACATTGTCCTCGCCCGTCTTTTTACACTGCGCTTGTATAGATGATCGCGGTCCGATGTTACCTTTGTCTGTGCCGTTACTTCATTCTGAATGTACACTACTAAACGGCAGAACACTAGCGTGTACAAGGTCTCACGGCAGGTGTACTCATGTCGTTCGTCCCTACCGCGTTTTAGACTGAAATGTTGACAGTTTGAGGCAGCAAGTCATCGATTTTCGCACGCTAATCCTCATCCTTCAGCGCGGCCCTTGTGTAGCTTCCCATCTATGAACCAATTACTACTTATGTAGATTTGTGAGTAGTAGGCCAAAGTGAGTGCGGGTACTGCAACACATGATAGAGCAGGCCCAGCAGCATGACACTTTCCGAGTGTGGTCAAGTGTCGAGTCTTAAGAATACGCCAAAGGTGGTTGCGGCGTAGCCACCACCCCATCAAACCTGTCAAAGACGCTAGCAAACACCATCAGCAAATCGCCAATGAATAAAATGACCTTGTGCAATGGCCCCTACCTTCAGTATATATAGCAGTAGCCTTTATCACAGTCAGCGGTTCAGAGTGACATTCAGGCGAGCTAGCGGTCGGCTCATACGCACTACCAGATCTCTAGCTGTTTGCTGCATGTGTCTGCTAAACATATCTTTATTTTACCATACTTTGTGTCAATAGAACTAGTTCTTTTTGGTCAGAGCAAAGCATCCACGCATTATCCGTTGTTATCTTATAAAGGAGATATTGCTCAGTTCACTTCGAGAAAGGCGCAAGCTATGGGGCTATCCGGTCCAAAGAGGCACACGGATAAGACAGGGGATATCAGTGAAGCCGCTATTATTACTCGCCTTCTGCAGTCGGGTTATGTTGTACTTACCCCCTACGGCAAGAACCACCGCTATGATTTACTGATTGAAGATGCTGATGGAAAGTTCTGGCGTATACAGTGTAAAACGGGCTGGATGGACGAAGAACAAACAGTTATTCTATTCGCTACTGCTAGTAGTTATAATCACACAGCAAAGCAAAAAGGGTGGAGACACTATAGAGGGCAAGCAGACTATTTTGCCGTCTATTGCGAGGAACTTGATAAGGTCTACCTTGTCCCTGTAGACACTGTCGGTGTTACCCAAGCAAAACTAAGACTCGCCGCAACAAAGAACAAACAAAACAAAAATGTGCGGTGGGCACATGACTATGAACTCTAGGTGCCCGCGAGAGGAATCGAACCTCCAACCCTCGCATTAAGAGTGCGCTGCTCTGCCATTGAGCTACGCGGGCTTGAGAAAACCGTAACAAGACTGCTGTTGAGTCAGTTATCCATTTCAGCAGTGACACGATGATAGCATAGCGGCTGCTTTTCGTCAAGCTCCCGAATTACACGTTATTGTTGACATATATGTACGTTTTATGACTAGATACTATCACATCCGTTTCCAGAGCTATCATGAAAGTCAGGACAAACTCGTCTGCAATCGATACACGAAAAGCTGGCTTTCTTCCCGTTCAAATTGATAGTGATTAACGCGACATAGGTTGTTTCTGCCAGCAAAGCAGTACATAAGGAGAGAAAATGGATAACAATCAAATGCAAGCAGTAGCAGCAGCAGCAAGTACCTTTATACTTATCGGACTCCTCTTTGGTTTGGCGCTCACTGTCTTCGCAGTCATCATTTATTGGAAAATTTTTTCCAAGGCTGGTTACAGCGGAGCATTGGGCCTGCTGATGTTCGTTCCCATAGCAAACATCGTGATGTTGTGCATTCTCGCTTTCGCCGAGTGGCCCATTTACCGCGAGCTTAATCAACTCCGTCACCAGCTAAGAAACCAGCAATACGTCCAACAATTTCCGCAGAACCAACAATATCCACAATATCAGCAACAGCCACAGTCGCAGTACCCATCCCTCCCCACCCAGAACGACCCACGCTTTCAATAAAGAAAAACCGTGGTGTTCATATCCCTTATTATGAACGCAAGAGTGTGTCAGGGAAATCCCGACACACTCTTGCGTTCATAATAAGTAGATAGAGTCTAGACGAGCCAGCTAGAACTGTCCTGAAGCATATCGTTCAAAGTTTTCCACCTGATGCGATAGAGCTGTTTTTTTCCCCTACGAGGTAAGAGTACTCCCTCAAGAGTGCCTTCTTTAATCCACCTACGTATTGTGGATGGATCAACACGCAACAGCCGTGCAACCTCGAAAGTCGTCAACAGTTCCTCGGACATTATTTTGCATCCTTCCCTCTTTTTTTACTTGGTAAAATAATAAGATTTCTCTCTGGCGTCCTTGTTCTTGAGTGGACGCCCACTGTGTGGAAGTGTAGCATTATCCAAGATAAATTACAATTACGTAACCTGATTTTTGCCCAAAACTAAGTACAAATTTCCTATACATGTCTTGTCTCTTAACCTACTTTGTCTCTCTATAACCAAGTAATGTTTGTGATGTCCTCCAGACAGAGCTACGATGCATGGGTGTGGCATTAGACTATTTTGATGAATTGTCGCAGTTTTTTGTCAAGTACCTCTTGTTTGCCATTCTTGTTTTTCTCTAGTTCCTGACTCTGTATCAACTGAGCATAATAGCCGCCCCACGTGAGCAACTCCTGATGAGTGCCGCACTCCACAATCTGGCCTTCGTGCATCACAAGGATCATATCTGCGCTACGGATGGTACTGAGACGATGGGCAATGATAATCTGGGTACATAACAACTGACGTATATTCTCCTGAACCGTTTGTTCAGTTACTACATCTAGACTACTTGTGGCTTCATCAAGCAGAAGAATAGCAGGCTCATGTGCAAGTGCGCGCGCAAGCGCCAGTCTCTGGCGTTGCCCCCCTGAGATCGCATTGCCACCCTCTGAGACAAAGGTCTCGTACTCCATAGGCATCTGCATGATATCGTCGTGAAGAGCCGCCGCTTTCGCAGCCTTGATGACTCTCTCCATATCCATAGTAGGATCATTGAGCGTAATGTTTTCGCGGATTGAGCCACTGAAGACACTGGCTTCCTGTGTCACGACACCAAATTGGGCACGCACGGCCTGATAATTAAGCGAGCGTAATTCAATATCATCATAGAAAATTTGTCCTTTCGTAGGCAAGCATAACCCAAGCAGTAAACTACCTAGCGTGCTCTTGCCTGAACCGGTGCGGCCTACAATGGCTATCTTTTGTCCAGGCACAATGTTCAAGTTGACGTCGCGCACCACCATCGGTGCTTGCTGGTCATATTGAAAACTCACATTTTCGAGCCGAATGTGCCCAGTAAGTTTGGGGGGAGTATCTACTTTTTGCAAGTCCTGCTCTGACTCTGCACTGATTACATCAGCGATACGTTCTAGATGGGACTGTACTACCTGGAGTTGAGCACCAGTTCTTACCAGAGAGGTCAATGGACCCAGCACCCCACCAGCGAGAGCATTGAGTGCTAACATCGTGCCAAGCTGCATTGAACCAGCAATGACCTGCATTGTGCCTAACCATAACAATGTAAGCGGTGTAGCGACACTCAATGTGGTCATAGCAGTATTGATGAAGGCTGAGACAAAGTTGCGGCGTACTGAAATATTCATCTGCTCAAAAAACAGATTCGACCATCGCTCCAAGGCACGATATTCAGCCCCAACAGATTTTAGTGTTCTCACACCCCCTAACAGTTCAGTGATATAGCCCTGAGATTTGCCCACTGCTGCTAGTTCACGCCGTGACAGTTCGGTCACATAGCGCGTTGTGCTCAGCAGCAGAATGACCTGCAGCAGACCAGCCACGAGCACAACGGCTGAGAACGAGAGCGACAGAGAGAGCAGGATGGACAGGGAAATAATCAAAAAACTTCCATCAAGGATAGTTGAGATAAGCTGATTACTGATCGTGTCACGAATAACCGTGTTACTGCTCAAACGTGCCAGCAAGTCACCGCTGGAACGCTGCAGAAAGAAGCGCAAGGGTAAGCTGAGTAGATGTTCAAAGAAACTGAGCATCATGTCAGCGTCATAGCGTGCCTGGATGTAAATAAGCACTAATGCACGCAGGAAATTGGTGATCAAATAAGCCACGACGAGCAAGATCATGCCTATGCCGAAGAGGTACAAGGCATCGTGTAGTCTTTCAGGAATAAGACGATCTATGGCTATTGCTGTGAGTAGCGGCGTGAGAAGCCCAAGCAGTTGAAGGAGAAGAGAGGCACCAAGCACCTGCAACAGTGCTATAGGAGCACGCTTAAAATAGCGCAGGATATATGTTCGCACATTCAGTCCACTGGCAGTACTCTCGCGCCGGAAATGCACTCCTGGCTCTAGCAGAATAACTACACCTGTAAACTTAGATACAAACTCTTCTGTTGTTAGACGCCTCCGCCCCTGAGCTGGATCAACCACATCTACGTAGTGAGGAGACCAGCGCTCAACGATAATAAAGTGATTGAACTCCCAGTGAATGATGGCAGGCAAGGTGACAAAGCGAAACTCATTCTCCTCCCCTTGCAGTGACAATGCACGTACGCGCATATCATAGCTGCGTGCCGCTTTCACGATACTAAGCGCCGATAGGCCATCACGGCCAACACCGCAGCGCTCGCGCACCTCGGAGACACTCGTCTTATGCCCATAGTAGCTCAGTAGCATAGCTAGACAAGCAGCACCACACTCAACCATGCTTATCTGCAAGAGCACGGGAACGCGTCCCCTTCGTAGCAACTGCTTTATCTTGTGGAAAATATGCCAGGTAAATGGTTCGCTTTTCTGCTGCTGAGATGAGACGGGTGGGGAGACATCAGTATGCCTTTCTTGTTTTGCAAAAGTGGCAGACAGTGCCTGCATCTTGCTCGTTTCCATGCTAGCAATGCGTTCACGATGAGCCATCAGTTCTGCCAACTCTGGCGATATATGATCACGAAGAGGCTTTATCTCTTTGACCTGCATCTGTGATTTTAATGCTGCCCGCGATTGTTTTCGTCGCGGCGGCGAAGCTGTTTCTTTGCTGCGCGTATTCATAATTTACCTCTGGGCACGATAAATCGGGCACACTTACGTTGCATTTAATCCAGGGAACAACGAGATCAAGCGTCGAGAACCAACTTGTAGTTGGGCATGGACAGGGCTTCCTGGACTAAGTTGTCTTGAAATACCAGCATCTAACCGAGCTGTTACAACCAGAGAAGGTTGAGTGATGATCCAAAAAGAGGCACCGCTAAGCGCATAGCGTTGACGTACCTGACTCGGACTTAAGAAATGCGGTTCAACCGTATCGACGATGCCGTTCACATCTGACCCCATCGTTCGCACTTGGATGGGCATACCTGCATGTAGTTGCAGCGCAGGAGAGGGAGGTAA
>JAFATZ010000288.1 GCA_019243675.1 Ktedonobacteraceae bacterium
CGTACGGCAAGGCTTGCGCGTGGCTCGCGCAGTGACGCAGAGGGACGAAACTGTTGACGATAAGCCGCTGTCACCTTTGGCAGCGGACGCTGATTAAGAAATTGAGCAAAGCAGAAGGAGATTCCCAAGGAAGCAGCAATTTCGACACTGTTAGGACCAGACCCAAGTAGCCACACTTCTGGTGACCCGGGGCCATCGGGCATGACCCGAGTGCCCTCATAAGGATGACCATCTGGCAAAGTGTTTTCTACAAAATTAATGAGGTCTCGTATCTGCTGAGCGTATGAATTGCCGCTATCCCCTGACGTGGTACTTAACCCGAGGAGCTTGTCGATATCTGGAGCTCCGACGGCTCCCCGACCAATCCCTAGGTCAATACGATTGGGGAAGAGGGTATGAAGCATACGAAAAGTTTCAGCCACTTTAAATGAGCTGTAGTGAGGCAGCAGAACTCCTCCTGAGCCAACACGAATATGAGTCGTATGTGCCGCTACTGCGGCTGCAAGAATTTCTGGCACTGAGCTCGCAAGCAATCTATCTTTGTGGTGTTCAGCCAGCCAGAAGCGTCGATAGCCCAGACGCTCGACAGCCTGAGCCAGAGCAATCGTCTGCTGAATCGCCTCGGCTGCTGTACTTCCACAAAAGACAGGAGCTTGCTCCAACACACTTAATGTGACCATTGATCAACTCCTTGTATACTCTCATCTAATCGCCCGAAGACTTCAGCTTTTCACCTAGACAACGCACTCTTTGTCATTGGCATCACTGGGATGGGGGAGCCAGAAGTAGCACCGAAGGCACCCGTTCTGGTTCTGCCAGTCGGAGCAGTTCATAGCCGATGCCAGCTATGCCAGTCATCAGTCCTGGCGTCTCTACGCCTAACGGCACACCTGTCACCCAGCCATACTCATCGATACTATCTACAATCATCGCCGTCACACGCTCCAATGCCTCATGATAGCGGGGATTATTGAGCACCTGTGTCGCCGTCAAGAGGAGATCTAAGTTGCCCAGAGCACCATGACAGAGCGAATGGCTTTCGTTTAATCCTCCAGCAATGGTCGCCTTGATTGCAAGGTCTATTTCCTCACGTATGGTTGCATCATCCAAGCACTTCAGTGCCCCTAGGCGACCCATGCCAATCCCTGGTAGGCCATGACACCACGCAACTAGAGGTTTCTCTTGCGTTTCGGAGGCCACCTGATCACTGTCCGTGGTCTCTGCGCGTAGGGATGAAAATTTATCCAGTTCAGCCCAGTACTGCCTCTCTGACAAAAGCAGGCTGCGGTCATAGGCCAGAGCGGCCAGAGCGGCTTGGTGGTAGCGTTCCTGCCCACTGACCTTGGCCAGTTTGAACAAGCTTAACGCGACACCAGCAGTTCCATGCGAAAAACCTCCCAAGGGCTTTTCTTCATGCTTGACGGTCTTCCAAGCAAGACCTTCTTGCATTGATAGCGCAGTGGCAAGCAAGCGGTCACCACATTGCAGAGCGACATCGAGAGTTCGTGTGGAGGGATGCACAGCATATAGACTCAACAGGTTCAAGATACATCCAGTCGAGCCAGATATGATATCCAGATGCTCATCCCTGGCGATGAGGGCGGGCAGTAGCTCGACCAATGCTTCAGCTTCTTGCAGCAGAGTCGGCTCATTCCAGAGTACACTCAGATGTGTGAGTAGGTAGATGGTTGAACCCAACCCTGTAAAGCCACCTAAGAAGGGTACCGATTGCAGGTCTTTTTTCTGCTGCTCCACCTCCAAACGCACAGAAGCCAAGGCTAATCGCGCCAGTGCGCTATAGTGCGCTTGGCCCGTGAGCGCGCCAAGATAGCTCAAAAACAGTGCAATACCACCCGTACCGCTATACAGGTCTGCATCTGTTGGAAGCAGACTCCATGCGTTTTGGTTGACTAGGTTGACACCTAGCCAACTGGCAGCGTCGTCAGTGCGAACAGCCAGTTTGTCCAGGCGCTCACCCACGGCACAGGCAGATGCTATCAGGCGCTCACGGCTGACAGGAGACTGGGCTGGCTTGAGCTGAAAAGCATTCCCCATGATCTGTTCAGGACCTAGCAATAAGGTCGCCAGAGTAGCTTGAATAATCCAAGTCTGTCTAGCGAGGTCCTGCTCATCCAGATGTTGGAGACGTCGCTTGACTAGTTCCAGGCTCGGCTCATCAAAAAAATCACCGAGCGATTCGCCATCCGAGGTAAAGATAGCGCGGCTGTCAGGGTGGGTAAGAAACATAGGAATATCACCTAGTAGCAGGCTGCGTTGCTCAGCAGCAATGACCCTGGAGAGATAAGGCCGCGACTCAACTTCTCGCCAGACATCATCAAAGTAGCGCTCGCGTTCGAGCCCATCGCGCAAGAGGTCAGGATGAAGGCTTTCAGTGAATAAAGTCACATATCTGTTTGTTGGGCGTAACAGCACACGGACCTCATCATGGGCAAAACGAGGCAAGATGTCCGCTATCAGTTCACCATGCCGTTCTTGCAAAAGCTGATACATGCTCTTAAAGCCCGCAACGATGTGCTTGCTGTAGTTCAGCACATCCACATCTTGCCCATTGAGTTTGGGCCGATTCTGGTTCACCGATACCTGTCTACGCTCTCGGATGAGTCGCATCTGATCGGTTCCCACTCCTTCCCACTTGGGAAGAGGGATTGGAGTTAATTGCTCTTCCTGACCACCTAACCCACTCACGTCCAAGCCTATAGCCTCCTTGGTTGACCACATGCGGAATGGTAATAATCCTACGCGAAAAACCGATTGCTCCATTGACATGAAAATGAGCTGGGAGGTCTGCGTCGGGTCATCCCCGCCAACACGCCCATGAAAGAGAGCTTCCAGATCAATCAGGATGGGATGCTCACCAGCGGCAATCAAGTTTTCCCCGTGTATGTCGGTTGCATCAAGGGCATATAACAGGGCCAAGTAACTTCCTTGGCGCTCATAAAAACGTGCTATCTCCTCTGGAGAGGTGCAACTAGCGGCATGTACGAATTCGACCCACCCGTAGCTGCCACGATCAATGATACTGACTACGCGAAAAGCAGGCTGCACGCCTTGCTCATTCAGCCATACCAAGAACTGCTGGAAGTGGACGTCTATGGCTAAGGATTTGGGCTTGTAGAGCACCTGAAATCCTGAGCTAAACTTCAGCACCAGCACACTGCGACCCTCGCGGTGCCGATCACCAACCCCACCTCGCACCTCCACCAGCAGACCAGGGTCGTGTTCAGGAGTGAACGTGGAGCGGATATCCTGCCAGTCGGCACACAAATGGGCTAAAAACGCGTGTGCGTAATTTACCCAGTGATCAACCGTCAGCACGAGTTGGCGAGCGAGCACCGGATATTCTTCTAAAAGAGTCAGGATCTTCCCTTCTTGAGAGAGTTGGCGCACAAAGTCGGTGAAGCGTTCTTGCTCTGTCTCGCCCCGGAGACGATGCTGGATGCGTGCGACATGCATCTCAAGCACAAACGTTCTGTTCACCAGACCCAGGAGTCGCTCTGAGAGTTGAGGAAAGAAGGCCTGAATAATCTGTTCAGGCTCGAAGGGAGGGGAAGCATACTGCTGGTAGAGCACTTGTATCCCTGCAAGCAATCGGTCAAAGCCGTGCCTGATGAGAGGAAGGATCGGTAGCAAGTAGGGAGCAAAGGATTGCTCAGTTGCCATCTGCTGGAACATCACATCATCGGTACTATAGTCCTCAAACGCCTCGACAAGGGTAGCTAACCAGTCGGGAGTGGAAGAAGTATGTAGGTACCGGGACTGCAAGGCAGCGATTGGTTCCGCGAGAAGAAAGTAGAGATCATCCTCAGTGATGCCATCCATTGCGAGCCGATTGGCAAAAAGTCTTCCTTGATCAAACGACTTCTGCGTTTTCCATGCCTGCAAGCGTCGTGCAGCTCTTTCAGTATACTGCGGAGTAGAAAAAGATGCATCGTGTGTAGACGCTCGTAGAGATGCTATGCGCTCTGCCAATGAGAGTGCATGATACCAGGTGGGGTTTTGCCAACGCTGCGGCATAGTATGCGCAGCCTTTGCCAGTGTCTTTTTCATGGTATTGGCCCTGCAAACCTTTCTCGGAGAATGTCTCTCCACTTTGATAATGGAGCCATCACGAATGGTTAGGATGCTGATGAATCAGCATCCTAACCAAGCTTCTCTCAACATGTTGCCAAGAGTTGCACTGCTCTAATAGCAGGCGACGCAGTTATGCCAAGGAGCAACTGAGGGCCAAGCAAACGGTGAGCAGCACACAACTACCTGTGCTAGCGGTGCTTTGACAACCGCCACCGACTACAGCAGAGAGTCCACCCACTACGCCTGCCAGATCGCCTTCGGCCAATTCCACTTCACCTGCCGGATGCGCTGGTACTTGGGCCAGTTCTTCGCTGCTCAGGCTCTCACGATACTCTGCATCTTTCCAAGCACGTACGATATCAATGTTCATTAGCTTTTCCTTTCTGAGACCTGTCAATAGGTCTGCCAACCAATAGCTTCCAACTTTGGAAGCTATTGGTATACAGAATGTTAACCTTACAACAACTCACAACTGAGGGCCAAGCAAACGGTGAGCGCCACACAACTACCTGTGCTAGCGGTGCTCTGACAACCGCCACCGACTACAGCAGAGAGTCCACCCACTACGCCTGCCAGATCGCCTTCGGCCAGTTCCACTTCACCTGCCGGATGCGCTGGTACTTGGGCCAGTTCCTCGCTGCTCAGGCTCTCACGATACTCTGCATCTTTCCAAGCACGTACGATATCAATGTTCATTAGCTTTTCCTTTCTGAGACCTGTCAATAGGTCTGCTAACCAATAGCTTCCAAGTCGGAAGCCGCTACTATCTATGGCAACGGACTACACACCTCTAGCACCTTCGTTATGTTGATCATTCGTGTCTTACAGACACCTCAACCACTAGAATCTGATTGTTCACAACACTTCTGAAAAGCGTTTGCTGTGCAGGCCGGAATGCCCACTACTAGACATACTGTATAGATGACAGCATGTTGACTTAATGCTCAACTAAGAGGGAAATAGACAACACAGCTTCACAGGGCAGGATTTAGCCTGCTTGTACCTCTTTATGAGCGAACTGACTCTGTACCAGTTTGGCGTAGTACCCATTACGCCTTAACAGTTCCTGGTGCGTCCCACGCTCGACAATGACTCCCTTATCAAGCACCAGAATCATATCTGCATTACGCACCGTGCTCAAACGATGCGCAATCACAATTTGGGTACAGGCTAACATGCCAAGATTCTCTTCCACCACTTGCTCGGTCACCACATCCAGAGAACTAGTCGCCTCATCCAGCAGCAGCAGTACAGGGGAGTGAGCCACGGCACGAGCGAGTGCTAAGCGCTGGCGCTGTCCCCCTGAGAGAGCACTGCCTTGCTCCGAGATACTGGTTTCGTATTGCATCGGCATCGACATAATATCCTCGTGAAAAGCTGCCAACTGTGCGGCTCGCACCACGCGCTCCATAGGCATATTAGGATCATTAAAGGCAATATTTTGGTGGATGGTGCCACTAAAGACAGTAGCTTCTTGCATGACGACGCCAAATTGGGCACGTACCGCTTGATAGTTCAGATAGCGTAAGGGTATGCCATCATAAACCACCTCACCCTGGATTGGCAGGTACAAGGCCAGTAACAGTTTGCCCAACGTACTCTTACCCGAGCCTGTGCGGCCCACAATGGCAACCCTTTGTCCCGGTTCAATGGTGAGATCAATATCTTTCAAGACATCGTCTACCTGGCCGTCATAGCGGAAACTAACATGATCCAAGGCAATGCGTCCCGTCAGCCGAGGTGGTTGATGCACAAACTGCATGTTCTGCTCCGGCTCAGCTTCCATCACATCAGTGAGACGTTCAAGATGCGAACGCACGAGTTGCAGTTGTTGTCCGCTACTCACCAGTGAGCCAAGTGGCGTGAGGAAGGCGACTGCTAGGGCGTTAAGAGCCAGCATCGTTCCCACCGACATACTTCCAGTGAGCACTTGTATCATCCCTACCCACAATAAGAGCAACGGCGAAAAAGTCCGCAACAGAGTCAGCACCGTATTGATGACCGACAAAAGCGTGTTAAAGCGCAGCGAGACGTTCAGTTGCTCGAAAAACAGATTCGACCAGTGCTGGAAAGCACGCGGCTCTGCTCCTGCCGCTTTGAGTGACACCACACCGACCAAAGCTTCAGTGACATAGCCCTGTGATCTCCCCTGGACCAACAACTCACGGGCTGATAGTTCCGACAAAGGACGATTCGCAGCAATCAGAAGGAGCACTTGCAGCAAGCCGATGACGAGGACGAGCAGGCCGAAGAAACGCGACTGCCAGAACAAAATAAACAGGTAGACGATCACGAAACCACCATCGAGCACCGTGGAGACGAGCTGGTTGCTCAGCGTATCACGAATGACCGTGTTGCTATTCAGGCGGGCAAGGATATCGCCACTAGAGCGCTGCTGAAAGAAACGCAACGGCAACTCCAACAGATGTTCAAAGAACCTGAGCATCATATACATATCTACTCGCGCCTGCAAGTAGACCAACAAGAGCGCTCGCAACAGCGTCGTGACTAGTTGTGAAAGGAGCAGAATCAGGACACCGACACCCAGCAGCATGATGACGGACTGTAGATGAAAAGGAATGACATGGTCCACCACAACTTCCGTAAGCAGAGGGACAGCCAGACCAAACAGTTGCAGCAACAGGGAGGCTGCTAGTATCTGTACAAAGGCCCAAGGAGCCTGCTTGACACAGTTGGCTACATAAGAACGTACAGTGACCCGCGGCAAAGGGTTATGACGGATAAACTGTGGTCCAGGCTCAAGCAAAATCACCACGCCAGTAAAACTGGATTCGAACTCTTCGGCAGTGAAACGCAGACGTCCCGCCCCCGGGTCAACCACATGCACAGAGTTTGCAGACCAGCGCTCAAGGACCACATAGTGATCGAATGTCCAATGAATGATGGCCGGAAGGCGCACAAAACGGAAATCATTCTTTTGCAGCGAGACGGCCCGCACGCGCAGGCCATAATCGCGAGCCGCTCTAACGATACTGAGTGCAGAAAGACCATCACGCCCAAGTCCACAACGCTCACGGATCTCGGAGACACTCGTTCTGCGACCATAGTAGCTCAGGATCATCGCCAAACAGGCAGCCCCACATTCAACACCACTCAACTGCATGATCTGCGGCACTCTTCGCCTCCAGACGTTCTGCACTGTTGCCTGCAGCCTCTGCCAGAAAGGCCCTGTATGCTGTCTCTTTGGTTGCACATGCGCCTGCGGTTGCATCCATTACCCTCCAATGAGTCCATGTAGTCCTGGTAACACCAGGAGCAGTGCGATCAGAAGCAATCCAAGTAGCACCCAGAGGAGCAAAAATAGTGGTGCAGCAATTAAATGCGGTACGACATCCTTCTGCCGCCTCTGAATATATTGCTTCATCGCTCGCTCACGAAAGATTGAGCGCGGAGATGTGGTCATAAACGATTACCTTTATTTAAATGAAGAAATAAAACAGCTTCACGCCACTTTGCTCAAACCAATGGGGTCTTCCATACAGCACACGATTAGGAAAGCATGATTGTGCTGCAAAAATTTGGGAAGAAGCTGTTATCCAACTGTCCCAGAGCGCTAGTGAATAGCTGTCATTGCACATAGCAGCACCGCTCTACGTATGCGCTACAAGAATGCCCACTGCATTGTCAGGCCAATATATCCTTATTTGTTATACAGCGTATGAACTTTTTGTCACGACACTGGTAGAAATATAACAGATAAATCATATCTTGTCAAGTGTCTTGTCTGATATTTTACAACAGTATTTGATACCACATTACAAATGTGTACATAACATTGTAAAGACAATATTTGACATCATGATGCCAGATATTTATTTCATACACGACACTGACAACTGACAATACTGTAACACATGAGTTTTATCTTGTCAAGTAGTTGAGGTCGGCAGACAGAACTCTGCCCGCCAACTTGACAAAAGTTCGCTTTACTGCGTCTACTTTGATGCATTGTAGAAAACCTAGGGTGGAGAGGCCTTTATGCCATATCGTGCAGCAATTGTGGAATAGTCACTAGTCGATAGCCGCGCTGCTGTAAGGCCATGATAATCCTTGGAAGGGCAGCTATGGTACGCGAACGATTACCACCTGCGTCGTGCATAAGGATAATACCCCCGTTGCCCACCTCATTGAGCACGTTGTTGATGATAACACTCTCGGTGCTGCGCGGCTGGTCCCAGTCACGCGTATCAACGCTCCAGACAATAGAGGTAAGGCCCAACTGGAAAGCTTGAAATGCCACTTGTGCGTTTATTGCACCATATGGTGGGCGAAATAGTGTTGGTCGTATGCCGATGGTTTGTCGTATGATGTCGCAAGTTCTGCTTAATTCACTATAGACAGATGCGCCTGAACGTCGCGTCAAATCTGGATGATCCCAACTATGATTGCCAATGACATGTCCTGCATTGTACTCTTGCTGCACTAGTTCAGGGTACAGCCGCACATTTTCCCCGATCGTGAAAAATGTGGCATGCACCCCATACTGGCGCAGAATGGACAGCACTTGGGGAGTATAGTAGAGGCTAGGGCCATCGTCAAATGTGAGAGCGACTTCGGGAAGGCCGCTGTTGCCACGGTACACTATATCCCCCTTTGCAGAGATTACAGGGGTCACTGGCAGTTCTTTGCTCTGCAACGGCGGCGTAGGCATAGGCATCGGGGTCGCTAAAGGCACAGTACGGGGAATAGCAGCAGCGTGGGGACTAGTAGCATAGGTCACAATGACTGAGCCCCACGCGGCAAGCGCTATAATGAGTACAAGCGTCATAATAACAAGTTTTTTCATAGCACTTCTATCTCTCTTGATTGATCTTCAAACAAGCATAGTCGCTCGTGCCCCTAGAGAAAATGAACTGTTTCACAGTATATGAGTATATTTCTGAATATTAGTTTCTTCAAGAAAAAGCCCAAAAATATCCTAGGGGTCGCCGTGGGATAAATTTGGGCGCATTGATGAGAGAGCCAACACGGCCCGATAACTCTTACATATCTTCTACTGATGTAGAGCGCTGTCTTTTCACCATTGCAGCATGACGTTTTGCTTCGAGCCGACGTATGCGACTCGCCTCGGTAGCATGGGTCGGCTGGCGTGGCGTCTGGACATGCTGCATTTCTTGTAGGCGTTGTGCTATGCGCATAAAGGCAACTTCACGATTGGCATGCTGCGAACGGCGCTCAGCAGCGGTTACACTGATGCCGCTTGGACGATGAGTAAGCCTGACACCAGTCTCAACTTTGTTACGGTGTTGCCCGCCCGGTCCCGTGGCGACGAAGAACTGCACATCACAATCACGCTCTAGCGATGCACGGTCAGTGGCATAGACTCTCGACAAAGCGATCCCCCTCATAGACACTATACTATCATTATAAACGTGATAGAATGCAGAATAAGAAATGGATAGCATAGAGAAGAGCGAAAATGAGTTCCACTTCAAGCAACCCAAGCGCTTCCGATGTGGCATGGGATGAGGCCGACACGCTTATCAGTATCTTGCGTCTCTGGGGAATTGACTATCTCGTAGGCACAAATCGCCCTCTTCACCCCAGCGACGTAGCTCGCGACCTGCACTCTGCTGCTATGCTGGTGAGGCGCTTAGCACAATGCGACTACCCACGCGTACGCGACGCGAGTATCTCGCTCTTCCTATTGCACCCTGAACTTTCTCATGCTATCATTGAAACTCTGCAAAATAGTGAACCCAAGGTGGCCGAGCAGGTCGTAGTGGAAACACTGGCAACTCTCTATCTGCAGCGGTTGTGGTCGATAAGGCTGACACTAGCTCTTGGGCGTGTACCATGTTTCCCTGAGCAACCGTTTGCATTTCTGTGGCAAAGCCGCCACTTGCCCTCTCCAGCCTACCATGACGGCAAATGGGGATTGGTGGCACTGCAAGAGTACGAGCAAAAACGTAGTGGATTGCCTCTCAATTTTCTGCAGGATTGGCAAAACCAGGTGGATCACTTATTGCACCAAGAAGAAGCGAAACATCAGCAGACAGTGGATGTTCTTTCCATCCTGACAGATGATACCCTACCAAGCGAGTATGAGGAGGCCAGAATGAGTATGCGCCCAAGTGCTGACAAAGCCTCTATTGAATCATTTCTCACCCGATTGGGGCAAACTTTTCATAAGCCCGGACGCCTTTATATGGTAGGAGGAGCTGCCCTCGTTCACCTAGGGATACGACCTGGATTTACCCAGGATATTGATATCCAGGTCGGTGGACCTAATGAAGGAGATCTGATAGTCGCTATTCAGCGCTTAATACTGCAACTCCAGATCAATATCAAATTTGCGTCACCTGGGGATTTTATTCCTCTACCGACACAATGGGAGACAAATGCACATTACGTTGGTCGCTACGGAACAATTGATGTCTTCTATTTTGACTTTTATAGTATTGCTCTCAGCAAGATTGAGCGAGGAAGTAATCGCGACATCGCTGATGTTAAACTTCTCATTCAGAAAGAGATCATTACATTGAATGAACTTGATGCTGCCTATCAAGAAGTATACGCCCAGCTTGGACAAGGGCGCTATCCACAGATCATACCAGAGCGATTTGCGGAGCACTATATTGCTATCCGTCAACTCCTCTAATCTCGCAGAGTCCACGCTTAGGCCCAAGTGTTCATAGACAAAGTACCCAACTACTACAATATAACAGGAGTTTTCTAAGGGATGCAACAACCAAAAGCTATCATCTTTGACCTGGATGGCGTATTGACAGATACATCGGAATATCATTACCAAGCATGGAAACATCTCGCCGACGATGAAGGGATTGCATTTACACACGAAGAGAACGATACATACCTACGTGGCGTTGATCGGCGCAATTCCCTGCTGTACTTGCTTAAAGGGCGCAAAGCTTCTGAAGAGCAGATACAGGAGATGATGGAGCGCAAAAATCGCTATTATAATGATCTTATCAAGAATATGACCCCCAAGGAGGTGGTAGAGGGAGGAAGAGAACTGCTGGATGAGATCAGGCATGCAGGTATTAAAACGGCGATAGCATCTTCTAGCAAAAACTGCTGGACTGTGCTCAGAGCAATAGACATTGCACAGTACTTTGATGGTGTTGCCGATGGGTACTCTGTCACTCGCGGCAAACCTGCAGCCGATATCTTTGTCTTTGCTGCCGGACTTGTCTCTACACCCACCTCGCAGTGCCTGGGGGTCGAGGACGCAGATGTAGGCATTGAGGCCATCAAAGCCGCTGGAATGCAGGCTCTCGCTATTGGCCCAGCGGAGCGGTTTCATAAAGCCGATAAGGTGTTACCATCTCTTGCTAACAAACGTTTGCAAGAGATGGTAGACTAGTGGCTAATCATAATGAGGAAGGAAGACGTTTGTGAATCTTTGGTGCATAAGCGAGGAGAAGTTCGACCCCACCCCAAAGAAATTGCATAGTCAGGAAACGGTTTATACCGTCGGCAATGGGTATTTCTGCACACGAGGCACATTTGAAGAGGGTTACCTCAGAGCAAATCCAGCAACCTTACTCTATGGTGTTTTTGATAGTGTTCCTATTGCCAAAGAGGAACTGGCAAACGCTCCAGATTGGACGCCGATTGGCTTACTCATCAATGGTGAACGCTTTCGCCTCGACAGGGGAACAATCCTTGGCTATCAGCGCACTCTGGACATGCACAATGGTATACTCAGTCGTAGCATACACTGGGAAAGCCCACGAGGTGTGCGTGTCCATATCGGCAGCGAGCGCATTGCTAGCCTAGCTGATGAGCACATAGCTGCTATACGTTACAGTGTCACGGCTGATCAGCAGAACAGCGAACCTCTAGACATCGCCCTATGGTCATGCTTCGACACAGCCGTAGGCAACTACGATCTCATGCACTGGGAAACGCTTGACCAAGGGCGAGAAGGTGAGACACTCTGGCTCTATACTGAGACAAAGACGACCTTGGTGCGGCTCGCACAAACTATGAGCTTTGGCACTCAGTCGCATGCGTTCCACGAGGAGTTTGTGCCCTCGTACATTGCACCGTGTATTATGCTGCACGGTACACTGGAGCCAGGCGCAACAGTCACGGCGGACAAAGTCGTTGTCATGTACACCTCACGAGATGGCGTCGAACCTGTGCAAGCTGCACGTACCCATCATCAGCAACTACTCGAAACAACTACTGTCATTTTCGACGCCTTGCAGGCCAAAAATCAAGAGGCATGGCATCAATTCTGGCAGGACGCAGATGTGATTATCGAAGGTGACGCCAACGCTCAACTCGGTATGCGCTACAACATCTACCAACTACGTATCAACGCGTCCTCACATGACGACCGTTATAGTATTGCTGCCAAAGGCATGACTGGCTTCGGTTATCGTGGTCATATTTTCCATGACACCGAGATTTTTATGCTGCCCTTCTTCGTCTATACGCTGCCCTCTATCGCACGCAATCTCGTTATGTACCGTTACCATCTCCTGCCAGAAGCGCGCAAGAAAGCTGCAAGCAATGGCTACGAAGGAGCACAGTATCCCTGGGAGAGCACACTGAGCGGCGAGGAGACAACTCCGCCAGCGATCATTCACCCCGAAACGGGCGAGCTTATCGCCGTTTTGAATGGTTCCCTGGAACTGCATATCTCAGCCAGTATTGCCTATGCTACATGGCAGTACTGGACCATTTCAGGAGACGATCAGTTCATGCGAGACTACGGCGCAGAGACTGTGCTTAGTACAGCAATGTTCTGGGCAAGTCGAGCGCAGAAGAATATGCAACATAATGACTACGAGATCACCAACGTC
>JAFATZ010000375.1 GCA_019243675.1 Ktedonobacteraceae bacterium
CTAACTCCTACTGAATACGACCTGCTCAAAGTCTTGATTCAGCACACAGGCAAGATCATGACGCGCCAGATGTTGCTCAAAGAAGTGTGGGGTACTGGCTACGGAGCCAACTCGCACTATCTGCACGTCTATATTGGCCAACTGCGCCGCAAAATTGAGCCGGATCCTGCCTCTCCTCGCTTCATCATCACCATCGCTGGTGTCGGCTATCGTTTTATAGACGAAGAGTAATGATCTTGAGCAAATCTTGAGCATTTCCCCTATTTTCCTGAGACCTCATTGAGACCTTTTGAGCTATACTCCAGGTATGAGGTGAGTATCAACCTCTGCCTTCAAAGAGCGCAGACCTGGAGAGAACCCGATCATGGCTGACAAAGACCTTTCACCTGTGGAGCATGCACAAGATCAATTGGGTAGCGAGAATTATCAAAACAATGGCAACCAGCCCCTAGTTGCAGATGAGGATGATCCCTCTCTGCTCGTGCGTTACGAAGAAGTTCGGGGAAACAAACTCGGAGACGTGCGTGTGCGTAGAGTGATGCAGGTGAGTCCAAAGCTACGGCGCGTAGAGTCGGGTGTGCTGGAAGCGACGACAGCGGCTGACGCCCCGCATACGGGGTGGGAGCGCGTGACTACGTTGCTCAAGCACTCTCTGATCGGCATGCCCCTGCCCACTGCACGGCTCGAACACGAGCGTCTCACCAAGTTCAAGGCATTGGCCGTGCTCTCCTCCGACGTCATCTCCTCAGTGGCGTACGCGACTGAGGCTATTCTCCTTACTCTGGTCGCTGCCGGTTCTGGGAACCTGGGTCTGACGCTTTTCATCGGCTTGGCGATCGTCGCTCTGCTTGCTATTGTGACACTCTCCTACCGTCAGACGATCCCCGCCTATCCCAATGGCGGAGGTTCCTATATTGTCGCCCACGACAACCTTGGCCTGCTCCCAGGACTCACCGCCGCCGCCTCATTGATGATTGACTATGTGCTCACCGTCTCCGTCAGTATTGCTGCTGGCGTTCAGGCCCTAGCAACGCTCTTCCCCACGCTGGCCCCCTACGTCGTGCCCATTGATGTGGCACTCGTCGTGCTGATTACCATGGTCAACCTACGTGGAGTGCGAGAATCGGCCACAATCTTCGCTCTTCCTACCTATCTCTTTGTCTTTAGTGCTTTGCTGCTCATCGGCGTTGGCTCTTTCAAGGTCTTTCTCTTGGATCACCATCCTCTTTTCGGCAACTTCCCTCACGTCGCCGCTGTCGAGCCTCTCAGCCTCTTCCTCATCCTCCGTTCCTTTTCTGTCGGCTGCACCGCTCTGACTGGAACTGAAGCTATTTCTAATGGCATCCCGGCCTTCAAAAAACCGGAGGCGCACAATGCAGCTATCACCCTCACCTGGATGGCAATCATCATTGGTACGCTTTTTGTGGGCATCACGATTTTGGCTCTTGGCTATGGAACCTTGGCGAATCCGAGTGGCAATCCCACGGTCATCGGTCAGATCGCCCATCTCGTCTTCACAGGCCCACTCTTCTTCATGTATCCTGTCTTCCAGATCGCGACCCTGCTCATTCTGACGCTGGCCGCCAACACGAGCTACTCCGATTTTCCCCGGCTGGCGTCCCTGCTGGCGCGAGACCATTTCCTGCCGCACCAGTTCGCCTTTCGCGGCGATCGGCTCGCCTTCTCCATGGGCATCATCTCCCTGGCGTTTCTTTCTATCTTGCTGCTCGTTGTGTTCAATGGTGTAACCACTGCGCTAATTAACCTCTATGCTGTTGGCGTCTTTCTCTCCTTCACGCTTTCGCAAGGGGGAATGGTTCGTCACTGGTGGAAATTGAGGGCGACCGAGCCACACTTCCTACGCAGTATGATCATTAACGGCTTGGGCGCGACGGCAACCCTGATCGTCGCCCTGATCATCTCCGCGACCAAATTTCTTGAGGGAGCTTGGATCGTTATCCTGCTCATTCCGCTGCTAGTGCTCATGTTCCTAGCTATCAGGCGTCACTATCTGCGTGTGCAGGGCGAACGAACAACAGTGATACCTCTCTCTCCCAAAGATGTGCATCATCGCTTAGTTGTCCCCATAGACGACCTGAGTCAGGCTGTACGCCAGAGTCTGGCCTATGCCCGCTCAATCTCATCGCAGGTCACCGCCCTCCACGTGAACTTGGACCCTGCGAAAACCATCGCCCTGCAAGCGAACTGGCAGCATTGGCAGGCAGAGTTGCCGGAGGACGAGCAGGTGCAATTGGAAATCATCGAGCCGCAACATCGCTCACTGATCCGTTGTCTGGTTGGCTATCTGACAGCCGAACACCGGAAGTATCCAGACGACACGCTAACTATCATCTTGCCTGAAATTGCCGAGCGTTCAGTTCTCAGGCGGCTCTTTGGTCATCCCCAAATATTCTTGTTGAAACGAGCCTTGTTCTATCAGCCGGAGATCGTCGTCACAAATGTCTCCTGGTATGCATGGCGAAACGCTACACTAGTTCGCTCTCGCACCATACGTCATCGCTTCATCGTCCCCATCGCCGAGCTAGATCGCGCCTCGGTCCAGAGTTTAGCCTATGCGCGTTCAATCTCCCCTCAAGTCGTGGCGGCCCATGTCGCCATAGACCCTCAAGACGTCGAAGCCGTTCGAACGAAGTGGGACAAGATGCATACCCATTGGACAGCAGCGGAAGAGATGAAGCTGGTCATTATCGAGTCGCCCTACCGCTCGCTTATTGGCCCCCTACTGGCCTACATAGATACAATGCAGGAAGTGCATCCTGACGAAACGCTGACAGTCATCCTGCCCGAGTTTGTGGTTGCCCACTGGTGGGAATATCCCCTACATAACCAAACTGCGTGGCGCTTGAAAACGGCCTTATTGGCCCGTCCAGGCATCGTCGTCACCGACATTCCTCAGCATCTGTCGCATCACACGACTGAGCTTTCTAGTGGCAACCACCTGTGACGAGCATTCACATCAGCAGGTCTTTTACGTCTATCTGATTTTGGTATCATCCTCAACTCGTCTCCTGCTTGGTGTAGTTCTATGACTATACGAAATTTCTACTTGGGAAGACTCGATAGTGCGTAAAGTGTTGCCAAGCTTCATGTAAAACTCTCAAGTTCGAGGTTGAGGCTTTTTGCGAGGCACTCCTCGTTCTCTCACAGAAATCCAAGCATATTAAGCCTGCTCTGCTCCATTTCCGTCCATACATACGCGCCTTTCTCTCTTTCTACCCTCTATCCTTGCATCAGTGTTGTACAGTAGAGACGTGATCCAGAAAAGCCCGGCCAGCTTGGATCGGAGATGCATGCACCTCCTGCGATATCTGCTTGAGCCAGGAGAGTGTTCTCACTTGTCCAGGCTCCCATGCTCGCGAGAGCGATAGACAAGAGCATGGGAGAGAGAAGCGGCAGAAAGAGAAGATTTCTCATTGGATGAATATTACAGTGAAAACAATAGAGGGTAGACTCATGACGCACGCAGCAAGAGTATATGCGACACTCGACGACTGGATTGCACACGAGGCGATCCCATTCTCGCTCGATTCTCGCCCGGACTTCAACGCCGCCGTTGATCAGGTGATCGACTCACTTGGCGATTCGCTAGCATTGCTTGGCTTTGGAGAAGCACTCCATGGAGGGGAAGAGCTGCTTGTCCTTCGCAACCAACTCTTCCAACGCCTTGTCGAAGCCTCTGGCTACAGCGCCATTGCCATTGAGAGCAGTTTTCCTCGGGGACCCATCGTCAACGAATACGTGCTTGGCCACGGTCCGGCATCCTATGAGGCGGTGCAGGATACGGGATTGAGCCACGGTTTCGGAAAGTTCGAAGCGAATCGAGAACTGGTCGAGTGGATGAGGCACTACAATGCTGATCCAGCTCACTCTACAAAACTCCAGTTCTATGGTTTCGATAGCCCGACCGATATAACCGCAGATAGTCCCCGCCAGACACTGCACTTTGCGCTTGATTACCTCAGCGAGAGAGATGAGGCCCTCGGCCAGGAGTATCGCAAGCGCATCGACCCGCTGCTCGGACAGGACGCTGCCTGGGAGAATCCGGCTGCCGCGCTCGACCCGACGCAAGCGATAGGTCGATCAGCGGAGGCAACCGCATTGCGGATCGAGACAGAGGAGCTGATTTCAGAGCTACGCGTGCGCCGTCCTGAATTGGTCGCGAAGAGCGACGAGAGCCGCTATCAGGAAGCCGTCCACTATGCTGTGATGGCTCGGCAGCTCCTGAACTATCATGCTACGCTCGCGCAACCGTCCGAGAAACGCCAGGCCCGCCTGCTCGGCATCCGTGCCGCAATGATGGCAGAGAATCTGGCGTACATCGTCTCCCGTGAACAGGGTCGAGGCAACGTCTTGGTTTTTGCCCACACTAGCCATCTCAAGCGTGGAAAGGTGCAATGGCAATGGGGGAATGAGACGGTGATATGGTGGCCCGTTGGATCTCATCTTCATGCAATGTTCGGTCGCCGCTATGTCGTCATCGGCTCAGCCGTAGGCTCCTCGCCAGCCAACGGGATCGGCCAGCCAGAAGCCGGGACGCTTGAGGCGCGCTTCACATTCGCTCCCGGGTCGGTGCGGTTCATTCCCACCCATCAAGGGCAAGGGCTTCCTGCAGAGGAAATTGCGGCACTTCCGATTCGCTCTGGCAGTAAGAAGAACGGGAGCTATGTGGAACCACTGGGCACCCAAAGCTTCACCGATTTCGATTGGTTCGCTGTCCTGGATACGACGGCATACACCCGGGGTGGGCTATCTCTAGAACACTGGAACCCACGTTCCGAGCAATAACGTCCTCCCTCGGAGATGCTTCACGCTGAGTTATAAAGAAGACCATCGGGTCAATGGAAGGGCGTCCTCCAACGAACGCTATCTTAGTTTGGCTCTACCAGTGCCACAAGATGCCCTCTGCCATGCAAGGTTTCCAACTCAATGTCGGCAACACAGCGCACCTTAACGTAGTTCAGGGTCAGTGTTCCTTCGACATGAGCCACTCCGACCCTTCGCTCGAAGTCAGCTTGACTGAGATCGGTGGCGTTTTTATCGACCCTGACGCCCAAATCAGTGCCTCCCCGTGTCCCCGTAAATTTGATAAAGACATATCCCATGTCTTGAACACGCTTCTGAAATTCTTCCAAAGAGGGTTGAGGACCACCAACTGTCACTGGGTGATCCCCCTCTGTGAGCCGTTGCACTAGTTCATTCATGAAACAAACTCCTTTCTCTAGCAGGCTGGGCAACAATGCCGCTTGTCGACAAGAACGAATGAAACAGGGTAAGCTATATTACACACTGGTCTTATTCTCAGCATCAACCACCTCTCCAGAGGTTGTGTCTCGCCCTTCAACCTCATCATAGGCGGAGCGAAGGTCCTCGGGGATTTCAAACCGTAACGTGGTCTGACAAAACTCCTGCCACTCAGGTGTCACTTGATCCCACAGGAGACCTGGATCGGAGGCGACGGGCGTCTGAACGACGGTGAAATCATCCCAGAGGTAGACAATGGCATCATCAGCGAGGTCAGTTTCACCCTCTTTGGCTTGCTCGCTCCATCTGGGAAATGCTCTGAGATCTTTCAGGTGATACGCCTTGCAGTATATTCGAGACATAGGTTCTGCCTTTCAAAATGTATTGATTGCTGTACGCATTCTCTGGATAGGGATACACATCAACCCTCTTGCTGCTGGGCCTGTTCTTCCATCTTTTTGCGTAGGCTGAGCGGTCGCAGATCAGTCCAGACTTCCTTGATATAAGCGAGGCATTCGCTCTTGAGCCCCTGTTTGCCTACTGCTCGCCAGCCCAGAGGCAGCTCGCGGTCGGCAAACCAGATTGAGTACTGTTCCTCATGATTGACGACTACCTTGTAGATCGTCTTGTCTTCTTCTTCATCCTGTGGCATATGTGTTACTCCTTTCCATAATATGAGTGTTATTGTTGTGTTTATATATGTTCATCAAGATGCGCTCGTAACGTTGATGCTACCGTTTGCACATACGGCTCTCGGAACATCTCGTTATGAGTGCCCGGAACAACATGAACATCGACACCCACTGTCGTTACTTCACTCCACCCATAGGTACTATCACGTCCCAACTCTCGGTTCTGGCTCACAGCTCCATCTGTGTGTTCCATTCCCTCTTCGACACGGATGAGTGTAATGTGTTGGTCAGAGCATGGAGGCTTATAGCCCACTATTGCCGCCTCAATATCGAACTG
>JAFATZ010000393.1 GCA_019243675.1 Ktedonobacteraceae bacterium
AAGTTCGATACGCGTGCGTTTGTCTTTGCATGCTTGCAAGAGAACCCGACGGCAAAGCTTGCAGAGCTTGCACACCGAGCGTTGACCACGTGTCATGTAGAGCTTTCACACTCCACGATGAGCCGCTATCGCAAGCAGTACTTTGCAAGGTGTGCAAGCGCTGATGAAGAGCTTTCAAGGCATGGTGCAAGCCCTAATGCAAGCAGAGTGGCAAGCACCTAGGGAGCCAAGCTTGTTAAAAGGGAGGGAAACAGCCATGCAGTTAGTGGAACAGACCATCATCAGCAAGGGTGACCCGCGCTACAATGCCGTTGACCAAGCCGCCTTTGCAGCAAAGAACTTGTACAACCGTGCGTTGTATGAGGTGCGGCAATCCTTCATCGGTGAAGGCATCTACCTAGATAATGTGCAAGTCTATCATCGAGTGAAAGACACGGAAGCATACCGAGCATTGCCCTGCAAAGTCTCCAACGACATCTTGCGGCAACTGCATAAGAACTGGGTTGCCTTCTTTGAAGGATGCACAGCCTACAAACAAGACCCCTCCAAGTTCACCGGACGCCCAAAGCTTCCCAAGTACAAGGACAAGACCAAAGGACGGTTCTTGCTGACCTACGATAAGCAAGCGATTTCCAAGAAAGCACTCAAGCGTGGCCTGCTTGCCCCGTCTGGCTTAGGGATTGAAGTGCCCACCAAGCAGACAACGGTGAAACAGGCTCGTATTGTGCCGCGTCACGGGTTTTACATGGTGGAAGTCGTCTACGAGAAAGCAGTCAAACAAGCGGAAGTCAACCCTGCGTATTACGCTGGCATAGACCTGGGGGTGAACAATCTGGTAGCGCTAACTGCAAACAAACCTGGCTTTCGGTCAGTACTTGTTAACGGGCGTCCAGTCAAAAGCATCAACCAGTGGTATAACAAGCGGAGAGCAGAGTTACAGAAGCAGCTAGGGCACACGGGCACAACCAAGCGCATGGAGCGTCTCACCACCACGAGGAACAGACGTATTGAGCACTATATGCACACCGCAAGCAAGCGGATAGTTGCTCTGCTGGTTAAAGAGGGCATAGGTACGCTCGTGATTGGCAAGAATGACGGCTGGAAGCAGGAAGTCCATCTGGGCAAGCGCACCAACCAAAACTTCGTGCAGATACCGCATGCGCGTTTGATTGCGATGCTCACCTACAAAGCGGAGTTAGTGGGTATTCGCGTGGTGGTCACCGAAGAGAGCTACACGAGTAAAGCCAGTTTGCTGGACTTGGACCCGTTGCCAGTACGTGACCCGAACACTGACACGAAGCACACCTTTAGTGGCAAGCGTATCAAGCGCGGGTTGTATCGTGCAGCCAACGGGCGAGAGATCAATGCCGACATTAACGGTGCAGGCAATACCATTAGAAAAGTAGCCCCTGATGCCTTCGGGTCGGAGGGGGTAGAGGATTGTGCAGTGCATCCAGTACGGATAGTCATTCCCCGTACAAAAGAAACAAAAAAGAAGGCGAAACGTGGCCCTGCCATAGTTCGCTAGATTTTTTGGCACTGTTGTGGACGCTACTTCCTCGGTTGGGGTATAATATAGGTAATATGGACGACACCATCGGCGTTGATGATCTTTCAACTTTAGAAGAGCTACTGCAAATAACTTTTCATGACCGCTCGTTACTACGAAGAGCGGTTACCCATCATTCTTGTTGCCCAGAAACCGCTCTCCGTGATTCTTATGATACACTCGAGTTTCTGGGCGATGCTATTATCAGCGCTCATGTCGTCGACTATATCTATCGTACCTATACCGATGCTTCAGAGGGCGAGATGACGGCGCTTAAGTCAGAGGTTGTTAGCCGACGTGTCTTTGCTAAAATTGGACAGCAATTGGGCCTCTTTCCATTCATTCGTGTCGACGTTGCCAACCTACGTACCTTCAATGAGCGGTCGCGTGACTCACTGTGTGCCGATGTGCTGGAAGCTATCGTTGGCGCTATTCATATCGACCAAGGAGCAGAGGTGGCACACGACTTTGTAGCACGTATCGTGTTTCCAATGGTAGAGTATGTAAAATATCAGGTATTGGACACTAATCCCAAAGGGCGTTTACAAAAAATCGTGTTGCAGCGTTCGGGGAATCTGCCACGCTATCGCGTGCTTGAGCAGAGTGGGCACAATAATGACCGTGTATTCAAAGTGGGTGTGTTTGAACTAGACGTACTTCTGGGCACAGGTAAGGCATCCAGCATTAAGGAAGCAGGGCGCTTAGCCGCCCGCGCTGCCTTGGAATTGCTGCATGAGAAAAAACTTTCCGCACCTGTGTATGATATGGATTAATGCTCTCAACTAATTATTGCACAATGAAACGCTATAGAGTTTGGAACTATGAAGCGACGCTACCAGCAAATGAACGTAAAATGCGTGGCCACTTCTCGACTCCTTTCCCTTTGGTCGAGCAGATACTCGATGCATGTGGCTATACACCCGAAAACGATCTTACGCGGTTGTGTGTTCTAGACCCCGCCTGTGGTAGCGGCAATTTCCTCTTAGGTGCTGCCCGTCGTCTGCTTGCATCTGGACTGCGCGGGGGGCTTACACCTCATGCACTCTTGACCACCCTGCAGCGCAACCTCTGGGGTTTTGACCCTGATCCCGTAGCCTGCTTTCTTGCGGAGATGCAGATGCGCGAGCTTCTCTCTGAAGCGTACCCACAAGCGATGTCCTCAGTGCGTTTCCATATTCATCAGGCGGATGGACTTGCGTTACCCTGGGAAGAACACACAGCAGTTGATATATTTCTCGCCAACCCTCCTTACCTTGCCATCAAGAACAACGACCTGAGCGGCTATCAATGGGCACAACGTCGTGGGCAGGTCGATAGTTACCTACTTTTTCTTGAGCTAGCTCTGCGGGTGGTACGGCCCGAAGGCTGGATCTGCTTAGTGCTGCCGGACCCCGTTCTAGCACGCATCAATGCGGCCCAGCAACGAGAACGACTACTCGCGGATACCACAGTACATCATCTCTGGCACTTCTCTGGGGTCTTTCAAGCACAGGTCGGCGCTGCGGTTATCATCGCACAGAAGCGTCTACCTGGGCAGAGCCATCATGTATCCTGGATACGTAGTAAATGGATGCAACCCACCATGCCAGCAACAACGCACCCATCTCAGGTTTCTCAACACCTGCTACGTAGCCAGCCTCATGCTGAATTACGCTATTTGCTCAGTGGCAAACATGATGCGCTTGTCGGACGCTTGCATGCATCTGTATGCAATACTGCTACTGCTGAGAGTGGCCAATTTGTTCCACTTGAGCAAATCGTCTCCATCCGTCGCGGTGAAGAGCTAGGTAAGAAGACAGAGTTGCTTAGCAAGACACCACCCACCGACGAGAGCGTGTGGTATCCGGTCCTGCTTGGAGGGGTCGATGTACAAGCATACAAAACTCCCCGCGCTCACTACTGGCTTGCGCAAGATGCCATTGCCAAGCCGCTGGAGCGCTATCTTGCTCCTAAAATTCTCGTCGTGAAGAGTACACCATATTTACAGGCAACATTAGATCTGCACGGACATATTGCACTACAGACACTTTACTTACTCAATCTACACCTTACTGAACCTGACGATCCCTTGCGGCCACTATGTCAATTCTACTTTGTACTGGCGCTGCTCAATTCGCGACTACTGCGCGAATATGTGTATGTGTTACATACTGCCTATAAATGGGTACAGCCACAAATAGAACAGCGCGTGCTAGCGCGCCTGCCTATTCCGGTCGTCACAGCAGAGAAGAGGATGGAAATCAGTCGGCGGGCAAGGAAATTGCTGCATGTTTACAGTGAGATATCCTCGGTTGTAGAATTGAAAGAACAAAGTCACGCGCTGTATGAAGAGCTGGAGCTTGCTATTTGTGCGCTGTATGAAGATGCACTCTCAAACCACTAACAGCAAGAAACAACCTTCTAAGGAGCAATCCTATGCCTAATCTTCGTCCAATTCGCGTATTGGTTGCTAAACCAGGACTCGATGGACATGACCGTGGTGCGAAAATAATCGCTCGTGCTTTGCGCGATGCTGGCATGGAGGTTATCTATACTGGCATTCGCCAGACACCAGAAATGATTGTAGAAGCCGCTATTCAGGAAGATGTGGACGCTATTCTTATGAGCATCCTCTCCGGTGCCCATATGGCCCTTTTCCCTCGGGTGATGGAGTTGCTCAAACACAACAATGTCGATGACA
The DNA here is from genome assembly GCA_019243675.1 of Ktedonobacteraceae bacterium. Classification (GTDB taxonomy): domain Bacteria; phylum Chloroflexota; class Ktedonobacteria; order Ktedonobacterales; family Ktedonobacteraceae; genus JAFATZ01. The sequence continues at coordinate 4,230 of JAFATZ010000393.1, forward strand.
TCTTGGTTGCCGCAGGCGGCATTCTGCCCGACGAAGATGTTCCAGCGATTAAGGCGATGGGCATCAAAGGCTGCTTTGGCCCTGGCACTTCGACAGAAGAGATCATCAAGTTTGTGCGCGAGAATATACATCCAGAGCGCCTGAAGACTGAGGTATAGCACGCCTTGCAAAACATAGTTCAACGTCTGCTAGATGGGGACCGTCGTGCTCTTGCGCGTATGATCACACTGATTGAGAATGAAGTCCCTGCAGCACATCGCTATCTTGCAGAGCTACATCGGCACGCTGGTCGTGCGCATATAATCGGAGTAACGGGCGCACCGGGCGCTGGAAAGAGCACACTTGTCACCCAACTCGTACGAGAGCTGCGCCAGCGGGAACACAAAATCGGTGTAGTGGCAGTTGACCCAAGTAGTCCCTTCACAGGTGGCGCTCTGCTAGGTGACCGTATCCGCATGATGGAGCTAGCGGGTGACCCCAATGTCTTCATTCGCAGCATGGCGAGTCGTGGCAGTTCTGGTGGCCTCGCCTCCTCAACGGGCGATGTCGTGCGTGCTATGGACGCCGCTGGTTTCGACCCCATCATCATCGAAACTATCGGTACTGGGCAGGCCGAAGTAGAGGTCATGCACAGCGCTCACACCGTGCTCGTCGTCTACGCGCCGGGCATGGGTGACGAGATACAGGCCATCAAAGCAGGTATTTTAGAGATTGCCGACATCTTCGTTGTCAGCAAAGCCGACAAACCCGGCGCGGATCAGGCTGCCGCCCAACTCTCCATGCTACTCGGTCTCGACCCCAATCGTCGCAAAGGGCCGTGGCGTATCCCCATCCTCAAGACCTCCGCCCTCAAAACCCAGGGCATCGTGGAGGTCGTCGATGCCATGCAGCAGCACCTCACGGTTCTCAAAGAGAGCGGCATGCTCGCCCAAAGGGCGCAGCGCCAGGCACGTAGCGAAGTCCAAGCTCTCATTCTTCATGCTGTCATGCAGGCCCTCAAAACGCGTGTCAGTGAAGACGAGTGGAGCGCCCTCGTCGAAGCTATTACTGTCGGTGAGCGGGATCCGTATAGTGTTGCTGGTGAGTTGTTGGAGCGTATTAGGTTGCGCGAGGAGTGAGCATAGTTACGAGGAGAGTCGCAGGCAAGGATTATGCGGTTTTTTAAGAAGCTCTCTGTTGGCGGTTCTCTTTTTGCATAGAAGATTTAAGTATTACATGGCTGTGATTATTGACTCTTTTAAAATATCAAGTAGGATAGTAAAGTGGACGAACATTGCTGTTGATCGATGATATCTATGACTCTGGTCATACCCTACGGGAGGTAGGACGTACTCTGATGAAAGCTGGGGCACAAGCGGTGTATCCTTTCACTATTACGCGTACCTCCATTCGGATGACCAGTGAATAGGAGACGTAGCATGAACCTGCAAGAACAGTCCTGCTGGCTTCTGTTAGCATTTGAAAGCAAGCTAGGCACACGTGTAGTTAATGACATTCTCGTTATCTGGTGTAAACAACTTGGTCGAACACTACAAGAGTTCTTTGAGACAGATGCACAGGAGTGGAAAGCCGTATGTCATCTGAAAGATGATATTATTCAGCAGCTTGAACAAGCAAAAGAGAAATTGGTAGCGCAGGCATTTCTTGCTGAACAACTGGAGCATGATGCTATTCACATGATGACTGTGCTTGATCCTGAGTATCCTAAGCTGCTCAAGTCTGCTTTGACCCGTAGTCAGATTCCATCTGTGCTTTTCTACGCAGGAGATTTAGATATTCTCAAGCGTCAAACTATTGCTATCATCGGTTCGCGCAATGCCAGCAAGACGAGCCTTGCTTTTACGAGAGCAACTGCCAGCTATCTTGCTGACTATGGTGCTAATGTGATAAGCGGCCATGCGCGTGGTGTTGATCGTGCAGCATATGAGGGGGCAACAAGTGTGAATGGGTGTACTACTGTAGTTCTCCCTCACGGTGTTCATAAACTAAGCAAAGTGCAGATGCGTGACTTGCGAGCAGGAATTGAAGCTGGAAGGGTATTGTTGCTCAGTCAATTTCATCCAGATGCATCCTGGCTCGTGAGCCGTGCTATGGAGCGTAACCTCGTTGTTACTGGCTTAGCCCAAGTGGTAATTGTCGCAGAGTCCGACTGTAAGGGAGGAACATGGGAGGGGGCCAATAAAGCGCTGAAGCAAGGACGCCGTTTATACGTATGCCACACTGAGTCCCCTGATGTATTACCGGGTAACAAGTTGCTACTCGAGAAAAGTAATCGTCCGCTCATTTGGCCTACGGATAATCTGGCAGCAGTGCTTGCACCTCTACTACAAGAGAGCAACAATTTAAGAGAGAAGCAAAATAGTTCATTAAATTCGTCAACTCAACTTTCCTTACTTGCTGTTTCGAATGAGTAATACATGCTCACACCAGCGTGACTTCTCAATATATCTGAGTGGTGCCGCCTCACTTTGGACACTCCAAGATCATGGAGATAGGTGAAAGGAGAGAGCATGTCTGATGTGTTTATTTCCTACTCTCGTCGTGATCAAATGTTTGTTCTTCAGCTAGACTCCTATGTATGAATGAGCAGAAAAGGTATTTTGCTCTTTTTGCTCATATCTTCTTGCGCTGTCGATCAGTAAAGAATACTTCAACACCCCCCAAAGTATTATTCTCCAACCGTCGCCAGTTGAAAGCGTAGCCATGCTACATCCGTGCTTTTCCCATACGGGCTTGCTTCCAGTTCCCAACAGAGCTGACGGAGCCGCTGCATATTCACACCCGTCTCGACTTGCTTGAGGATATCAAAGGCGGAGAGTGCAGCTTGTACTGCTTCGTCATAGGCTTTCGTACAGATTGAGATTTTCGCTTCCAGCAGCAAGTTATATGTCTGTTGACGTATCCCCTCTTCATGTCCTTTCAGTTGGTCAAGATGTTCTCTTGCAACATGAGCATAGCGAAAACGCTCTATCGGGCTCTCCAGCAATGCGATAGCGCTATCAACATGATAACCTTGGTCTGTGAATCTGATGAAATGCAAACCTTCGTCCTGATTCTCTGTCCCGAGCAGGTCATGAGCCTGTTTGACTGGAGTGAGAACCTTCTTCCTCGTATCCTCACTGTCCTGTACAAACAAGGCTTCTGCTGTCGCTCTTGCCACAAGAATCGATCCCTGCATGCGCGGGGGTGTATAGTCTTTGAGTGCCTCTGCTTCACTAAAATCTCTCCGTGCTTCCGCAAATTTCCCCCAATCCAAGAACACGCCTCCGCGTCGGTAGAGGGATGCTGCTTGCAGCCGAGGAGATTTCATCTCACGCGCTAAAATGAGCGCTTTGTTGAAATGGGAAAGCGCAAGGTCAAACCTGTGCTGGTCTTTTGCAATCATGCCACCTGCAAGATGATAGCCACAGAGCAGACGCCCAAGTTGTAATTTTTCTCGTGGCTCTATCTCATAGGGCAACACGTCATGCAGTCGAGCGATACGTAACTCAATGTCAGCAAGCAGTTCTCTAGCTGTTCGCCGCAGGTGCAACGTCCAGCACGAGAGCAGAAAGCTGCGGTACTCTACTAGGTCGATAGGTCCGTCATAGAGCACACGTGAAAGTTCCCTTGGGGGAGGTATTTCCCTTGCTTCAATGAGTACGTCTAGAGATTCCAGCCCGAAGAGGGCAGGAGAAACTTTAAAAAAGACGGCCAAGATGGCGCGTCGTTTTTCATCCAGTGGAAATGTATTGGTTCGTTCGCTCTCTTGCATTTCTCGCCTACTGTAGGGCTTTCCTCGGGTGGCATTGCCGTAGAGTTCCCCAAACTCTTGTGCCGTCCAGTGGAACACCTCTTTGCGTAAAAAGCGCACCAGTTGCCCGTAATCTATCGTTGCATCATCGTTGCGAAAATAACTGAGAACTTGCGTGTAGTCCGTATCGACGAATGGGTCGTAGTGAAGCCCTTTCCCGATATGTTTCATGATACATCTCCCTCTTTGTCTACACTATTGCTGAGAACAGTATAGAAGAAAGATGTATTGCTGTCTACCTAGAGAATACTGCAAAAACGCGGAAAATACAATGCTTGGTTAGCTACATGATCTACGGTGCGTTTTCTCTCCAAGATACGATAACGAGAACGCGAGAAAGAAAGGGAATGCCTCTTGACGAACCATCTTAGGGCATGCTAATATCTTATGTAGCGAGTCGGAAATAATTTACCCTGATAAAGGCTAATAACTAAGAAAGAGGAGATAGAGCAATGAAGCTACTCGGCTCCAGTGCAAAATGCTTTGTTTGTGAAACGCCTCTTACCGTGTGGCACACCCACACTTGCACGCGGTGTGGCAAACCTATTTGCAGCCGCCATGCCCACCTACTCAAGTATCGTCGTAGTCATGTCCTGTATTCCATCTGCACATGCTGCTCTTACGACAAGGGAGAAGAAACTCCCATTGTAATAAGCACATCTGCGCCAAAAGTGATGGAGGTACAGTTCTCCTAAAGTAG